>NZ_JBEXKU010000013.1:0-118439 GCF_040609575.1 Streptomyces sp. NPDC004647
GGTGCCCTCGGTCGGCGCGCCCCGTGGCGGGCCGCCTCCCCCCGGCGTCGTGGGGCGCGTCCCCCCCCGCCCCCCCCCGGCCGTGGGCCCCGGGGGGCCGCCGCCGCGCCCCCCCCCGCGGCCATGTCCGGGGCCGGACTGGAGGGGGTGCGCCCCGGCGCACCGTGCGCAGGACGCCGGCTCACGGTGGCCGGAGGGTCGCCCGGCTGTCACACCCCGGTGGTGCATCCGGTGCGCAGCGGGTGATATGCCAAGGGAGGGGCGGAACGATGCGGTGCCCGGTGCCCGCGCCGCCCGCTGGGAGGTACGTATCCGTGAACGGACCCATTCTGGTGACCGGTGGAACCGGCACCCTCGGCAGGCCCGTCGTCCGGCGGCTGTTGGACGACGGGCGCGAGGTCCGGGTGCTGAGCCGGCGGCCCCGGCCCGTCGAGGACCGGAGCCCGTACGACTGGGCGACCGGTGACCTGAGCACCGGCTCCGGGCTCGACAGCGCTCTCGCCGACACGGGCGTCGTCATCCACTGCGCCACCAGCGGCGGCCGTCGCGACGTCGACGGGACCCGGCTGCTGACCGAGGCGGCGCGGCGGGCCGGTGTCACCCATCTGGTCTACATCTCGATCGTCGGCATCGACCGGGTCCCGTTCGGCTACTACCGGGCCAAGCTCGAGTCGGAGCGGCTGATCGAGAATTCGGGAGTGCCGTGGACGGTGCTCCGCACCACCCAGTTCCACGATCTGATCGCCAAGATTTCGCAGGTGCAGCGGCGGCTGCCGGTGACTCTGACGCTCGCCGGCACCAGTTTTCAGCCCATCGAAGTGCGGGAGGTCGCCGACCGTCTCGTGGAACTCGCCACCGGCGAGCCTGCCGGGCGGGTCGCCGACATGGGCGGCCCCGAGATCCGCGGCACCGCCGATCTGGCGCGCAGCTATCTGCGGTCCGTGGGCCGCCGCCGTCCGGTGCTGCCACTGTGGCTGCCGGGCCGCTTGCCCAAGGGGCTGCGGCAGGGCAGCCACCTGGCGCCCGACCGGGCAGTCGGCAGGACCACCTTCGACGAGTTCCTGTCGGAGGCCCGGAAGCGCGAAGGCCTGAGCGCTGAGGGACGAGCCTGAGGGACGAGCCTGAGGGACGAGCCTGAGGGACGAGCCTGAGGGACGAGCCTGAGGGACGAGCCCTGAGGGACGCTAGTCGGCGATCGTGACGCGCATGCCGGCCCGCAGGCCCCAGCGCTCCATGGCCCCTGCCTCCGCTTCGAGCACATGCCGCGACCGCGGGCGTGGCAGGCCGAGGCGGCCGGGCTTCATGGTGCGTACGGCGATGACCCGGAGGCCACGGTCCAGGTAGGCGACATCGATGGTGAACCGCATCTGGAAGGTGTGCACGCCGCCGGCCGGGGTGAGCAGGATGGCGCCGTCGATCCCGTCACGGCCCAGCAGGCCGCGGGTACGGGCCGGATAGGAGGTGGCGATCTCCAGCGGCACCGTGGTGTCGGTGTCCGGGATGAGCAGCGTCCCGCTGCCGTCCTGCCAGCGACCCATGTGTACCCCCTGCTCAATGGGGCGAGGGCGTCCGAATGGCCCCAGCACTCGCTGAGTGTTCTACCAGAGGCGCCGCCGTGTGTTCGGGGGGTCCCGTCAGCATGCGGCCAAGCATCACTCCGTCAATGCACGGAACACGGCTCATGAGCGGCTATGGTGGAAACCCCCCCTCGGGCCGGTCCGTATCCCCCCCACGGACCGGCCCGTTTTTTGTTGCCCCGGACCACGGGCAGCCCGGACCGGATACCGGGACATCCGGGGCAGCCCAAGGACCGGATGCCGGGCCACCGGGCAGCACAACACGGGACGTCGGCCGGCCGCCGGGGGAGGCCCCGGCTCCGTAACCCAAGACGCACCCCGCCCGACACCACCCCAGCGCGAAGCGACCACCACCCAGCGCGGGGCGGCCGGCCCGGCGAGGGGCCTGGCTCAGCCCCGGTGCGCCCAGATGTTCACGCCCTCCGTGGACCGGGCGTAGGAGTCGATCTCCTTCAGCTCCTCCGCTGCCAGCTTCGGGGCGCCGAGCGCGGCCACGTTCGCCTCCAGCTGCGCGACGCTCGACGCGCCGATCAGTGCCGATGTCATCCGGTCGTCCCGCAGCACCCAGCCCAGCGCCATCTGCGCCAGCGACTGCCCGCGCCGCTGCGCGATCTCGTTGAGCCCGCCCAGCCGTCGCACGACCTCGTCAGTGAGCAGCCCCGGGTCCAGGGACTTGCCCTGCGACGCTCGCGAGCCCTCCGGGATCCCGGCCAGATACTTGTCGGTCAGCAAGCCCTGGGCGAGTGGCGCGAAGGAGATACAGCCCATGCCCTCCGCCTCCAGGGTGTCGAGCAGGCCGTCGTCCTCGGTCCAGCGGTTGATCATCGAGTACGAGGGCTGGTGGATGAGCGGCCGGACGCCCATCTCACGCAGCAGCCGGGCCGCTTCTCGGGTCTGCTCGGCGTTGTAGGAGGAGACGCCGACGTACAAGGCCTTGCCCTGCTGGACGGCGGACGCGAGCGCGCCCATCGTCTCCTCCAGCGGGGTGTCCGGGTCGAACCGGTGCGAGTAGAAGATGTCGACGTAGTCGACACCCATCCGCTTCAGGGAGGCGTCGAGCGAGGACAGCAGATACTTCCGGGAGCCCCATTCCCCGTACGGGCCCGGGTGCATGAGATATCCGGCCTTGGTGGAGAGAACCAGTTCATCCCGGTAAGTCCGGAAATCATGGGCGAAGTGCTTGCCGAAATTCAGCTCGGCGGAGCCGGGCGGCGGGCCGTAGTTGTTCGCCAGGTCGAAGTGGGTCACGCCCAGGTCGAAGGCGCGGCGCAGGATCGCGCGCTGCGAGTCCAGGGCGCGGTCGTCGCCGAAGTTGTGCCACAGGCCGAGCGAGATCGCGGGCAGTGCGAGGCCACTGCGGCCGGTACGCCGGTACTCCATGGAGTCATAGCGCTCGTCGGCGGCGCGGTAAGGGAAGGTATCTGTCACAGCGACTCCCTATCACGCGGCCGCCCGCCCCCTGGGTTGGTCCCCGGTGGTGAACCCGCAGTAAGGTGCTGGGGCCGGGGGCTGTCATTGCACGGAGGGCTGGAGAAGGCGATGCTGCGATCTTCCGGGAGTCGACCCCACTTCCCCCGGTCATTGCGCGAGCTGGTGTACGGGCTCTACGCCCGCCGGGTGGAAGGCCGCCTCGACCACGCACAGGTCCCCAAGCACATCGGCGTCATCCTCGACGGCAACCGGCGATGGGCGCGAGCCTCCGGCGGCACCGCCGAGCAGGGCCATCAGGCCGGTGCGGAGAAGATCAAGGAACTGCTGGGCTGGTGTGCCGAGACGGACGTCGAGGTGGTCACCCTGTGGCTGCTCTCGACGGACAACCTCGACCGGCCGGAGAACGAACTGGTCCCGCTGCTCGGGATCATCGAGGACGCGGTCCGCGACCTCGGGTCGGACGGGCGCTGGCGAGTGCACCACGTGGGGAACATGGACCTGCTGCCGGGGCGTACGCAGTCCGTCCTCAAGGAGGCCGAGCAGACCACCGGCGGTGTCGACGGCATACTGGTGAACGTGGCGGTCGGCTACGGCGGACGCCAGGAGATCGCGGACGCGGTCCGGTCGCTGCTCGCCGAGCAGGCACGGCGCGGCACGTCGATCGAGGAGCTCGCGGAGGTCCTCGAAGTGGAGCACATCTCCGAACACCTCTATACGCGCGGCCAGCCCGATCCGGACCTGGTGATCCGTACGAGCGGAGAGCAGCGGCTCTCGGGCTTCATGCTCTGGCAGAGCGCGCACTCCGAGTACTACTTCTGCGAAGTCTTCTGGCCCGCCTTCCGCAAGGTCGACTTCCTGCGGGCGCTGCGTGACTACGCGGCCCGGCACCGCCGCTACGGAGGCTGACGCACGCCGAACCGGACCCGCCCCGGCCGCTCAGCGGCCGGGGCGGTCTTCGCTCACACCCTGAGTTCGGCGCAGGCCCCGAGCCTCCGAGCCCCCGCGGCCCGGAGGCTCTGAAGCCCTCAGGCCCCAAGCCCCAAGCCCCCGAAAGCCTCAAGGGCTTGAGCCCCCACCCGCCCGCAGCGGGCCGCTGCCGCCGCCCTGCGTTCACCGGACCGTCAATGACTCCCCGTGGCGCCGTCGGCATCCGATTGCTCCGTCCGGGGCTTGTTCGGAGCCCCAGCCGGATAAGCCGTCCGGAGCATTCGAAGGGCCGGACGGCCCACACGACCGCGTCCAGGGGGTGATGTCCCCACATCGTGGTCCGAGGTGGTCGCATACCCGACCCGCGGGCCGATGCGTGCGCCACACGCCGTGCGGCGCGTGGGGTCAAGGTGTTCGAACGGGCCGGGCCCGGAGACCGACACGCGCTCGGCGCAGGCCGATGCCGAGGGTGGTGCTGTTGCCAAACGTTCACACATGCGCCGTCATATGCCATGGCATGGTCAAGCTCCTTCGAGGGAATATCCCTTGCAAGTCGACGCTCGGTCCACGGGCGTCCGGCACCAGCGGGTGGCATGGGGTCGCCCGCCCGGGAGGCCCTTTGCACACGGACGACCGAGCGGTTCGTTCGGCTGACGCCGACGCTCCGCAGACGGAGACCGCGGAGGGCCGGCGCACGGCCCGCGCATTGCGGCCCGAGCCCGGTCCATTCCCCGGCGACGCCGTCGCACCCCGACCTCATCCGAGGGGGTTCGTCCACCCGTGGTGACCAGCACAAAGCGCCGCGCGCACAAGCTCGACCGGCGCACTTACGTCATCGACACCAGCGTCCTGCTGGCCGATCCGTTGGCCATGGCACGTTTCGACGAGCACGAAGTCGTGCTTCCCGTCGTCGTGGTCACGGAGCTCGAGGCCAAACGGCACCATCCGGAGCTCGGCTACTTCGCCCGGCAGGCGCTGCGTCTGCTCGACGAGTACCGGGTGCGGTTCGGTCGGCTCGACGCGCCGATTCCGATAGGGGATCTGGGAGGGACCCTCAGGGTCGAACTCAACCATTCCGACCCGGGCGTACTGCCGGCGGGATTCCGGCTGGGCGACAACGACTCGCGGATCCTGGCCGTGGCCAGGAACCTCCAGGCCGAGGGCTACGACGTGACGGTCGTGTCCAAGGACCTGCCGCTGCGGATCAAGGCGTCCTCCGTGGGCCTGCTCGCCGAGGAGTACCGCGCCGAGCTCGCCATCACCGACTCCGGCTGGACCGGTATGTCCGAGCTGACCATCACCGCTGAGGAGGTGGACGAGCTCTTCGCCGCCGACAGCCTGCATGTGCCGGAAGCGTCGGAGCTGCCCGTGCACACGGGGCTGGTGCTCCAGTCCGACCGCGGCAAGGCGCTCGGCCGGGTCACCGCGGACGGCCGGGTCCGGCTCGTGCGCGGCGACCGTGAGGTGTTCGGCATCCATGGCCGCTCCGCCGAGCAGCGGATCGCGCTGGATCTGCTGCTCGACTCCGACGTCGGGATCGTCTCCATGGGCGGCCGGGCCGGTACGGGCAAGTCCGCGCTCGCGCTCTGCGCGGGCCTGGAGGCCGTACTGGAGCGCCGGCAGCACCAGAAGGTGATGGTCTTCCGGCCGCTGTACGCGGTGGGCGGACAGGAGTTGGGCTACCTGCCGGGCAGCGAGGCCGAGAAGATGAGCCCGTGGGCTCAGGCGGTCTTCGACACGCTGTCCGCGGTGACGACGCGGGATGTGATCGAGGAGGTCGTGGGCCGCGGCATGCTCGAAGTGCTGCCGCTCACGCATATCCGCGGGCGCTCGCTGCACGACGCGTTCGTGATCGTGGACGAGGCGCAGTCGCTGGAACGGAACGTCCTGTTGACCGTTTTGTCCCGGGTCGGCGCCAACTCGCGAGTGGTGCTCACCCATGACGTAGCGCAACGGGACAACCTCCGCGTCGGGCGGTACGACGGGGTGGTCGCGGTCGTCGAGAAGCTGAAGGGGCATCCGCTCTTCGCGCACGTCACGCTCAATCGCTCGGAGCGTTCGCCGATCGCGGCGCTCGTGACCGAAATGCTGGAGGACATCCACATTTAAGTCCGATTCGGGCTGGATTGACGGTTCGTACGGCTCCGTGTAATTCCGTACAACTCCATACAGTGACGCCGCGCGGAGAAGCCAAGGAGCTTATCCGCGCGGCGTTGCGTTGCGCGGGCGTTTCCGAAAAACAAGGGGCGTAAACGGGATGTGAGCTATCCCACGCAACGCAGAATTGCCTCCAGGCGTCGGCATCCGGCAGTGTGTGGGTCCTGTCAGGCCCCGCGTACGGCACAACAGCATCCCCAGCGGTGTTGCACCACATAACTCAACAAGCGTTCGCCGTACGCCGCCCGAGCTTTACGCGACACTCCCGAGGGAGTTCGCATCGGGCCAGTGCCTCCCGTGACCAGTCGGACCCATGCTCAACCGGGGCCGGAACAAGGGGAGGACAGCGCCAGGGGCACGATTGCGCCCGCGAGGTCACCTAAGCGGGCGATGCTGGAAGGAAACCGTGTGAGCCGGATTTCGGTCCGGGGATTCGCAGTGGCATCCGCCACCGCAGTCACCACCGTCGGCGCTGTCGTCGGTGTTGCCTCGGGCAGCACGCAGGGTTCGGCCGAACCGGTCGAAGCCACTGCTGCCGATGCGACGCTCCTCGCAGACATATCCGCCGGGAACCAGACCCAGGCGCAGACCGCGTCGCTGACGCAGCAGGCGGACGCGCAGTCCACCGCTGCCGACGCGGCAGCGAAGAAGTCGGCTGAGGAAGCAGCCCGTAAGCAGGCAGCACAGGACGCGGCGGCCAAGAAGGCCGCAGCGGAGAAGAAGGCCGCGGCTGAGAAGGCCGCCGAGGAGCGTGAGGCCGAGCTCAAGGCAGCCCGCTCCGAGGCGCGCAAGGACGTCGGCGACTTCGCCCAGCAGGCTTCGTACACCGTCGCCCAGGTCCAGTCCATGGCACGGCAGATGATGCCGAGCGACCAGTTCCAGTGCTTCAGCAACATCGTGGACCACGAGTCCGACTGGAACTACAAGGCGAGCAACCCGTCCTCGGGTGCGTACGGACTGGTGCAGGCGCTCCCGGGCACCAAGATGGCCTCCGCGGGCTCCGACTGGCAGACCAACCCGGCCACCCAGATCAAGTGGGGCCTCGGCTACATGAACGACCGCTATGACAGCCCGTGCGGCGCATGGGAGTTCTGGCAGGCCAACCAGTGGTACTAGGCCGCTGAAGCGCAGCGACACGACACGGAGCCCCCGACCTCAACCGGTCGGGGGCTCCGTCGCGTCCCAGGTAACGTCGTGCCGGACGATGTACGGGTGACGGGGAACGGGTCACGGGGATGGGGGCGGAGGAAGAGATGTCCAAATTGCCTGAGTGGGTAGGCGGCTTGGGGTCGGAGCTGACGCGGCTCGCCGCGCGGTTGGAGGACCGACGGCGCGCGGCAGCGGCCGCCGCGGCGGAGGAGGACGCCCTCGACGAGCCCGGCTCCCTGGGCGGCGTCCCAGCGGCTGCGGGGGCCGCCGAGCCCGTGGGGCCCGCTCGGCCCGAACCCGACCATGTGCCGGCGCCGCCCGCGTACGCCCCGGCCGTCGCCGCCAAGCCCGACCCCGCCGCCGTGGTCCCCTGGGGCGTACGGGTCGCCGCCGAGGCCGGCTGGCGGCTGCTCGTCCTGGCGGGCACGCTCTATGCGCTGATGCGCGTCATCAGCGCCGTGGAGCTCGTCGTGCTGTCCTTCGTCGCCGCGCTGCTCATCACCGCGTTGCTCCAGCCCACCGTCGCCCGGCTGAGGCGGCTGGGCCTGCCGCGCGGCCTCGCCACGGCCCTCACCTTCATCACCGGCTTCGTCATCATGGGTCTGGTGGGCTGGTTCGTGGTGTGGCAGGTGATGGAGAACATCGACAACCTGTCCCAGCGCGTTCAGGACGGCATCGACGAGCTGCAGAAGTGGCTCCTGAAAAGCCCGTTCCATGTGACAGAGGACCAGATCAAGGACATCGCGAAGAGCCTGCGCGAAGCGGTCGGGTCCAACACCGAGGAGATCACCACCGCGGGCCTCGAAGGCGTCACCGTCATCCTCGAGATGCTGTCGGGCATCCTGCTCGCGATGTTCAGCACGCTCTTCCTGCTCCACGACGGGCGCAAGATCTGGGAATGGCTGCTGAAGCTGGTGCCGAGCACGGCCCGGCCGGGGCTCGCGGGCGCGGGTCCGCGCGCCTGGCGCACGCTCACCGGCTATGTGCGCGGCACGGTCATAGTGGCCATGATCGACGCGATCTTCATCGGTTTGGGGATCTATTTCCTGGATGTCCCGATGGCGGTGCCGCTGGCCGTCTTCATCTTCCTCTTCTCTTTCATCCCCCTGGTCGGCGCTGTGGTGTCGGGCGCTCTCGCGGTGATCGTCGCGCTGGTGACGCAAGGTGTGTTCACGGCGCTGATGGTGCTGATCGTGGTGCTCGCGGTGCAGCAGATCGAGGGCCATGTGCTGCAGCCCTTCATCCTGGGGCGGGCCGTGAGGGTGCATCCGCTGGCCGTGGTGCTCTCGGTCGCGGCGGGCTCGCTGGTCGCGGGGATCGGCGGCGCGGTGGTGGCGGTGCCGCTGGTGGCGGTGACGAACACGGTCGTCGGCTCTCTGCGCGCGTACTCAAGGGAGCAGGCGCTGCACGTCAGTCCGCTCCAGCCGGCCGCTCCGGCTGCCGCAGTCGCAGTCGCAGCCGAATCAACACCAGCACCCGCGGCCGGGCCGGCGGCTTCCCCGCCGGCGGGGAAGCCGCCGGCGGTTGAGCCGAGCCAGTAGCGGCTTGCCCCGAGCCAGTAGCGGCTTGCCGGGGCTTTCCTGGGCGAACGACGGACGGGGGCCACGCGGTGTACCGCGTGGCCCCCGTCGTACGTAGCGCGGAGCGTCAGCCGTTGTCCGCCAGCACGCCCTCGGCGTCCAGCGTCGCGCCGACCGCCTGGAGGACGGAGGCGATCTTGAAGGCCTCCTGGATCGTCTCGCGGTCCACGCCGGCCTTACGGAGCACCTGCTCGTGCGAGTCGAGGCACATACCGCAGCCGTTGATCGCGGAGACGGCGAGCGACCACAGCTCGAAGTCGACCTTCTCCACACCCGGGTTGCCGATGACATTCATCCGCAGGCCCGCGCGCAGGTTGCCGTACTCCGGGTCCGACAGCAGGTGACGGGTCCGGTAGTAGACGTTGTTCATCGCCATGATGGCGGCGGCCGACTTGGCCGCGGTGTACGCCTCGGGCTTGAGGTTGGCCTTGGCCTCCGGCTCCAGCTCCTTCAGCACGCGCGGCGAGCGGGTGGCGATCGCGCAGGCGAGCACCGTGCCCCACAGCTGCTGCTGCGGGAGCTCGGAGTTGCCGATGACCGAACCGAGGTTCAGCTTCAGGTCCTTGGCGTAGTCCGGTACGGCGGACTTCAGGTCGTCGAGGGCCATGTGGGATCACTCACCGGACAGGAGCGCGACCGGGTCGAGGGTGTCCTCGCCCTTGCTCCAGTTGCAGGGGCACAGCTCGTCGGTCTGCAGGGCGTCGAGGACCCGCAGGACCTCCTTGGGGTTACGGCCGACGGAGCCGGCGGTCACCATGACGAACTGGATCTCGTTGTTCGGGTCCACGATGAAGACCGCGCGCTGCGCGAAGCCGTCCTCGCCCTCGACGCCGCAGTCCCGCATCAGCTCGTGCTTGGAGTCCGCGAGCATGGGGAAAGGCAGGTCGCGCAGGTCCGGGTGGTCCTTGCGCCAGGCGTGGTGCACGAACTCGGAGTCGCCGGAGGCGCCGAGGATCTGGGCGTCGCGGTCGGCGAACTCCTCGTTGAGCTTGCCGAAGGCGGCGATCTCGGTCGGGCAGACGAAGGTGAAGTCCTTGGGCCAGAAGAAGACGACCTTCCACTTGCCCTCGTAGGTCTTGTGGTTGATCTGCGCGAAGGCCTTGTCCGCGTCGAGGTCGACACAGGCGGTCAGGTCGTACTCGGGGAACTTGTCTCCGACAGTGAGCACGCGCTCTCCTTGTTGCGTAGGAAGTCCCTTATGGGGCCTTCCATGAGGGTTGGTCGGCTCACACCCTTCCACAGGCGGCATTGATCAAAGAAATAGCTAGACTGGTTGAAGTTGATCGGAGGTAGTTATCAGTGGCCGTCGGTAGAAGCAGTGTCCGGAACGCGGCGCGGCAGCCCAGCCTCGCGCAGCTGCGTGCCTTCACCGCCGTGGCCGAGCATCTCCACTTCCGGGACGCTGCGGCCGCCATCGGGATGAGCCAGCCCGCGCTGTCCGGCGCGGTCTCCGCGCTGGAGGAGGTGCTCGGGGTGCAGCTCCTGGAGCGTACGACGCGGAAGGTGCTGCTCAGCTCCGCGGGGGAGCGGCTGGCGGTGCGGGCCCGTACGGTCCTGGACGGGGTCGGCGCCCTGATGGAGGAGGCGGAGGCGGTGCGGGCGCCCTTCACCGGGGTGCTACGGCTCGGGGTGATCCCGACCGTCGCGCCGTATCTGCTGCCGACGGTGCTGCGTACGGTCCACGACCGCTACCCGGACCTCGACCTCCAGGTCCATGAGGAGCAGACGACGTCGCTGCTCGACGGGCTCGCGCACGGGCGCCTCGACCTGCTGCTGCTCGCCGTTCCCCTGGGTGCCCCCGGTGTGGCCGAACTCCCGCTCTTCGACGAGGACTTCGTGCTCGTCACGCCGCGCGACCACTGGCTGGGCGGGCGCGGTGACATTCCGCGTGAGGCGCTGCGCGAACTGGACCTGCTGCTCCTCGACGAGGGGCACTGTCTGCGCGACCAGGCACTCGACATCTGCCGCGAGGCGGGGCGGGAGGCGGGCGCACCCGTGACCACCAGTGCGGCCGGGCTCTCGACCCTGGTCCAACTGGTCGCGGGTGGACTCGGGGTGACCCTGCTGCCGCGGACCGGGCTGCGCGTGGAGACGGGGCGCAGCGAGCAGCTCTCGACCGGCTACTTCGCGGACCCGGCGCCATCGCGGCGGATCGCGCTCGCCATGCGGGTGGGTGCGGCGCGGCAGCAGGAGTTCGAGGAGCTCGCGGGCGCGCTGCGGGAGGCGATGAAGGTGCTGCCGGTACGGGTGGCGCAGCCGCCCGCCCGCTGCGACCTGTGACGGTCGCCGACTCGCATGTGCAGCGCGGCAGTCCGGCATGTCGGCCGTCCACTGCCCTTTCTGCACGTTTGTGCAGGGCAGTCCGTACATGCGGAGACCGGCCGCACCCGAGGTGGGCACGGCCGGTCTCCGCATGTACGGATCCGGTAGCGGGCGCTACTCGGTGCGCAGCCCGTCCGGCCGCATCATGCGCCACAGCGGCGGCATGCTGAGAGCGGTCACCAGCAGGATCACACCTGCGCCGATACCGGTCATCGTCATCAGGTTCGTCCAGTCGGCGGCCACAGGCCGGTCGACCATGTTCTGCAGGGCGGCGCCCAGACCGAGGCCGCCCACCACCGCCAGCCCGAGCCCCAGCGCCACCGGCACCGCGGTCTGCCAGAGCACCGACCAGCTGAGCGTGGAGCGCCGGGTGCCGAAGGCGATCAGGACCGACAGCAGCCGCTTGCGCTCCCGGAGTTGCTCCAGCGTGGAGACGACCATGCTGGCCCCGATGAGCAGCAGCGTCCCGGTCGCGCCGATGAACAGGCCGCGTCTGATGCTGGCGAACTTACGGGACTCCGAGGTGTTCTCCAGCGCCATCACGTCCACCGTCGGGTCGATGTCGGCGGCCGTGTTGCGGACCAGCTCGGCGGCTTCCGGCTCCGCCGGGTCGAGCCGCAGCATGGAGACCGCCCGGGCGCTTTCCAACTGTGAGACGTCCACGGTGGAGGGCGTGGCGAGGATGCCGGAGCGCTGCATCCCCGTCGCGTCACTCTTGGGGGCGACCTTCCGGGCCGAGGCCGGTACGGTCCACAGCCGCGGCTTGTCGGTGGGCATGCCCTCCTCGTCGAGATGGAGGTCGACCTTGCTGCCCGGCCGGGCCGTCGGCGAGTGCCCGTCCGCGTAGGGGTCGGGGACGAGGAAGACGCTGCCGTCCTTGCAGCCGCGGATAACGGCCAGTTCCCGCAGCGTCGCGCAGTCGCCGATGGTGAGGGTGTCGATCGGTGCCTCGTCGGGGTTCTTGCCCCCGGTGGTCCTCGCGACGGATGCCTCGGTGAGGCCCACCATGCCGCTCACGCCCTTGGCGGAGCGGAACTTCTCGAGGACGGAGCGGGCCTCCTCGCCGTTGCGGACCTCGACGGAGGTCTGCAGCTGAGCGCGGTCGGTGTCCTGGCCGGTCGACTTGGTGAAGTCGCCCTGTACGCCGGTGAAGAGCATCTGGATCGCGATGGCACCGGCGACGGCGACGGTGATGCCGCTGACCGCCCGCGCCGCGGCGCCGCTGCTCAACTGGAGCCTGCGGGTGGCGAGCTGCCAGGCGACGGGCCCGGCACCGAAGCGGTTGACGACGGCCTCGACGAGCCACGGCAGTACGGTGGTGACGCCCAGCAGCAGGAGCGCGGCACCGGTGGCGACCCGGTACGGCCCCCAGGTGCCCGGTGCTACGAGCGCGCCGGTCATCGGGAGCAGCAGGGCAAGTCCGGCGGCGGGCATCAGCAGCCGCCACCACAGGCGCCGCCGCCGGAGGGTGGCGTTCCGTACGACGCCCAGCGGCTCGATGGCGATGCCCCGCAGAGCGAGCAGTGTGACCACGACCGCCGAGGCCGGTACGGCCAGGGCGATCAGTGCGGCGAGCGCCGGCGAGGGCTGTACGTCGGAGGGGAAGACGCTGATGTCCCACAGCGTGATCGAGCCGATGAACTGCCGGAGCAGCAGGAAGAGTCCGAGCCCGGTGACGAGTCCGAGCAGCGAGCCGAGCAGCGCCTCTCCGGCCGCGATCCGGCGCGTCATATGGCTGTCGGCGCCGACGAGCCGCAGGGCCGCGAGCCGCCGGTCGCGGCGTTCGCCGCCGAAGCGCACGGCGGTGGCGATGAAGATGGCGACCGGCATCAGCAGCACGACGCAGCCGATGCTGACGAGCAGCATCAGGACGGGGTCGAGCTTTTCGGGCTCGCTGGTGCTGCCCCAGTGGTCGATGCGGACGCTGCGGTCCGTCGTGTCGAGAGAGTCCGAGCCGGCGTAGTAGATGAGTTCATCCGGCCCCAGCAGGCCCTGGTCCGCGATGGTGCCGACGACACGGTCGTCCAGCCGGTCGGCGAGGAGCTTGCCGTCGGGTGAGTCGAGCAGCTTCGCCAGCGCGGGGGATACCACCATCTCGCCGGGACCCGGGAGTTCGGACACGCCCGGCGGTACGGGGGCCTTCGGTCCGTCGGGCTGCACGAGGGTGCCGGCTATGTCGTCGCCGTGATACGTGGTGTTGCCCTGGGCGGTCAGCAGCGTGTCCGGGCCGGGCTTCAGCTCGTCCCCGAAGTTGTCGCTCGTGCGGGCGTCACCGCGCGCCTGCCGGGCGGGCAGTAGGTCCGGTACCGCCGAGGCGCCGAGCAGCAGTGCGACACCGAGGCCGACGCCGACGGCGGTCAGGACGGTCCGGGTCCAGCCCTCGCGGCCCCCGGTGACCGCGAATCGGGCCCCCATGACCAGGTCGGCGGCCCAGCGGGCGATACCGGCGCGGCCGGCGGGGGCAGCGGGTCTCTCCGGGAGGCGCGTACCGTCCGTACGGGCGGGATCGGTGCGGGTGGGGGCGCTCATCCGACGCCTGCCATGTCCCGCGCCTTGCCGTCCCGTACGACGACCTCGCGGTCGGAGTACGCGGCGACCCGCGCCTCGTGGGTGACGAGAACGACCGCGGCTCTGGTGTCCCGGGCCGCGGCGGTGAGCAGCTGCATCACGCGCTCACCGTTGAGTGAGTCCAGCGCGCCGGTCGGCTCGTCCGCGAACAGCACGCTCGGCCCGGTGACCAGGGAGCGCGCGACGGCGACCCGCTGGCCCTGGCCGCCGGAGACCTCGCCGGGCCGCTTGGCCCGTACGTCGCCGACCTCCAGCCGGTCCATCCACTCGATGGCGCGGGCCTCGGCTTCCTTGCGCTTCACGCCGTTCAGCCGCAGCGGCAGTGCGACATTCTCCGCGCAGGTCAGCTCGGGGACGAGCTGGCCGAACTGGAAGACGAAGCCGAACTCGCCGCGGCGCAGGGCGCTGCGCTCGGCATCGGGCATCGCCGACAGCTCGCGGCCGCGGTAGAGGACCGAGCCGGAGTCGGGCCGGACGATGCCGGCCAGGCAGTGGAGCAGCGTCGACTTCCCGGACCCGGACGGGCCCATGACGGCGACGACCTCGCCGGGGTGGATGCTGAACTCCGCGCCGTCCAGGGCGGGAGTGGGGCCGTACGCCTTGCGCAGGTCCACGGCCGAGAGCAGAGTGCCGGCGGGTGTCACGGGCGGATCTCCTTCGCGAGCAGGCCGAGTCGGGCGGCGGTCAGTTCCAGCCACCGCAGATCTGCCTCCAGATGAAAGAGGGCGTGGTCGCAGATCAGCTGGTCCGCGAGGTCCCCGGAGGACTTGCGGCGGGTCAGCTCGCGCATCAGGCGCAGATGTTCGGCGCGCTGGGTGTCCAGCAGCTCGACGGCGCTGCGGCCGGTGATCAGGGCGAGGACGACCTTGGTGTAGAGGGTGCTCTGCAGATATGGCTCGGGCTTCTCGGGCTGGGCGAGCCACTGCTCGACATCGGTGATCCCGGCGTCGGTGATGGCATACCGCTTGCGCTCGGGACCGTCGCCCGGCTCGATGCCGTCGACCTCCACGAGACCGTTCTTCAGCAGCCGCGACATGGTCGAGTAGACCTGTCCGTAGTGCAGCGGACGGTCCTGCCCGAAGCGCTCGTCGAAGGCGCGCTTGAGGTCGTAACCGTGGCGGGGGCCCGACTCCAGGAGCCCGAGCAGGGTGTGGCCGATTGACATGTCCCGGACTCTACACCCTGTGTATAGATGGGGAAACTCTTCATCGCCGCAGGTCAGGGCAGTTGGAGTAGGGGAAGGCCGGACCGGACCTCACGTCGGGCCTCAAGAGTCCGCGTGAGCACGCGCGGTTCGGCCGGACCTGCTCGAGTGCCGGCGCCCCGTGGCGCCGGCACTCCGCGAGAGGGCGAAACCGCGGCGGGCCGCCTAGCCGGGCCCGCCGCCCCGGTCCTCCTCCTCGCCCGAAGCCGAGTCCTTCGGCGGACGCCCACGCCGGGCCGGCGGGCCCGCGGTCTTCGGGAGGCGGCCCGCGTCCGCCAGCGCCTTGCGCAGCAGGAACTCGATCTGCGCGTTCGCGCTGCGCAGTTCGTCCTGGGCCCAGCGCGCGACCGCGTCGTGCACAGTGGGGTCGAGCCGCAACAGCACCTGCTTGCGCTGCTGCGGCCTCCGCTGCGGGTGTGGGTCCGTCACTGGTAGAGGGTGCCCGTGTTGAGGACCGGTTGCGGGGCGCGGTCGCCGCACAGCACCACCATCAGATTGCCGACCATCGCCGCCTTGCGCTCCTCGTCCAGTTCCACGATGCCCTGTTCGGCGATCCGGGCCAGCGCGGCCTCGACCATGCCCACCGCGCCGTCCACGATCTGCCGCCGCGCGGCGACGACCGCCCCGGCCTGCTGCCGCTGGAGCATCGCGGAGGCGATCTCGGGGGCGTACGCGAGGTGGGTGAAGCGGGACTCGATGATGCGGACCCCGGCCGCCTGGATGCGGGCGGCCAGTTCGACGGCGAGCTTCTCGGTGATCTCCTCGGCGTTGCCGCGCAGCGAGAGGCCGTCCTCGTCGTGGGCGTCGTACGGGTACTCGATGGCGATGTGCCGGACCGCGGCCTCGGTCTGGGTGGCGACGAACTCCAGGAAGTCGTCCACCTCGAAGACAGCCTGGGCGGTGTCCTGGACCTGCCAGACCACGACGGCGGCCAGCTCGATGGGGTTGCCGTACGCGTCGTTGACCTTCAGTACGGCCGTCTCGTGATTGCGCACCCGGGTGGAGACCTTCTGGCGGGAGGTCAGCGGGTTGACCCAGCGCAGGCCGTCGGTGCGGATGGTGCCGACGTACCGTCCGAAGAGCTGGACCACCCGCGCCTCGCCGGGCGCCACCATGTTCAGGCCACCCATCGCGAAGAACGACGCGATGACGACCAGCGCACCGAAGATGATCAGCGGTACGCCCAGGGCCGGTGAGCCGTCGCCCGACACCGCCGCGCCACCGACGACGGCGCCGATCCCGCCGATCAGCCCGGCCAGTCCAAGCAGCAGGGCGAGCCCGCCGGCTATGTCATGCGCTGCGACCTCACGGACCTGCGGTTTCGGCATTTCGGGTGCGTCGGCGGTGGGTGCGGGTGCGGTGTCGGACATAGGGGTCCCCGTTCTGTGTCGTGCCTGCGGACGCCGGTCCGCAGGATCTAGCAAAGTGATATCACTTTAGCGCGGAAGGCAACCTCCAGCACCCCTCGATGGTCAGTTCCCATGCACAGAGGTGCTGATTGTCACGTCCGGAAAAGCCTTGATCGATGCGTCTTTGACACCAGATGGGGTGTTAGCTTCTTGAGGTTTTCCGGGGGCGGATGGAACTGGAGCGGCGAGAGATGGGAAGAGCGGACGCGAGACGGGCGCGGAAGCGCGGGGGCGGTCGACGGCGGGCGAAGTCCAAGGGCGGTATACGCCGCTTCTTCACCTGGCGGAAGCTGCTGGGCGGATTCCTCGCGGTCTCCCTGCTCGGTGTCGGAACCTTCCTCGTCCTCTACATCGCCGTCGAGATCCCCGACGCCAAGGCCGAGGCGAAGGCGCAGAGCAACACCTACACCTACAGCGACGGCACGCCCATCGGCCGCACAGGCCGCGTCAACCGCGCGTCCGTCCCGCTGAACCGGGTGCCCCGGGACGTCCAGCGGTCCTTCGTCGCCGCGGAGAACAAGACCTTCTTCCAGGACTCCGGCATCGACCTCAAGGGCACCGCCCGGGGCCTGATCAACACCGTTACGGGCGGGGGCAAGCAGGGCGGATCCACCATCACCCAGCAGTGGGTGAAGAACTACTTCCTGAGCCAGGAGCAGACCGTCTCCCGCAAGGCCAAGGAGCTGATCATCTCCCTCAAGGTCGACCAGGAGAAGACCAAGGACGAGATCCTCGAGGGCTACCTCAACACCAGCTACTACGGGCGGAACGCCTATGGCATCCGGGCGGCGGCCAAGGCGTACTACGACGTCGACTCCGACGACCTGACGGTCCAGCAGGGTGCGTACCTCGCCGCGCTGCTCCAGGCGCCCAGCCAGTACGAGTGGACCAACGCCACGCCCACCTCGCGCAAGCTGGTGCTCCAGCGGTGGAACTACGTCCTGAACAACATGGTCGAGATGGACTGGCTCGACTCCGGTGAGCGCGAGGGGATGAAGTTCCCCCAGCCGGTCCCCCCCAAGCCCGCCCTGGGCCTCGGAGGTCAGGCCGGTTACCTCGTCGATGCCGCGGAGCAGGAGCTGATCGCCTCCGGCGTGGACGAGAGGGAGCTCAAGGCCGGCGGTGGCTGGAACATCACCCTCGCCATCGACAAGAAGAAGCAGAAGGCTCTGGAGAAGGCGGTCGAGCGCAGACTTCTCGCGGATCTCGACCCCGAGAAGCGCAAGGTCGACGCCAACGTCCAGCCCGGAGCCGTCTCCGTCGACCCGAAGAAGGGTGAGGTCGTCGCCCTCTACGGCGGCAGGGACTTCGTCGAGCACCAGATCAGCAACGCCACCCGCGACGACTACCAGCCCGCCTCCACCTTCAAACCGCTGATCCTCGCGGCCGCGATGGAGAACGGCGCGCAGACACAGGACGGCCGGCCGATAACGGCGAGCACGCTGTACGACGGCAGGAGCAGACGCCCGGTCGAGGGGAGCGGAACCGCCTTCGCCCCGCCGAACGAGGACAACAAGAGCTACGGCCGGATCACCGTCCAGAGGGCGATGAACAAGTCGGTCAACTCCGTCTTCGCGCAGATGGCGGTCGATGTCGGGCTGCCCGAGGTCAAGGAGACCGCGACCACCCTCGGCCTGGACCCCGAGTCGGGCGGTTTCCACGTACGTCCCGCCATGTCCCTCGGCGTGATGGGCGCCAGCCCGATGGACATGGCCGGGGTCTACGCCACCCTCGCCAACCACGGCGACAAGGTGACTCCGCGGCTGGTGAAGTCCGCCGAGCGCGGCGAACAGACGGCGGATCTCCCGGACCCCGTGGGCGAACAGGCCGTCGACCGCGAGACCGCCGACAGCGTCACCTCGGTGCTCAGGGGTGTGGTCGACGACGGTACGGGCTCGGCCGTACGGTCGGCCGACCTGGAGGTCGCGGGCAAGACCGGTACCTCGGACGACAACAAGTCGGCCTGGTTCGCCGGCTACACCCCGAACCTGGTGACGGCGGTGGGCCTCTTCGGTGAGGACTCCGCCCAGAACGGCAAACAGGTGACCCTGCGGGGGGCGGGCGGCGGCGGCCGGGTCGACGGCGGCGGCTACCCCGCCAAGATCTGGGCCGACTACACCCGGGCCGCGTTGAACGGGAAGCCGTCGGGTGAGTTCGACCTGGAGACCGGCCAGGGCGCGGCCGTGCCCCCGGACCCGGCTCCGACCCCGACCACCTCGGCCCCCGATCCCGAGCCGACCCGCACCCAGGAGTCCGAGACGAACACCCCGGACCCGACCCCGACGACATCCGCCCCGGACACGCCGACTCCGACGCCTTCCGCCCCGACGGAGCCCCCGACGAGTTCGCTCCCCCCGAATCCGGACCCGCGCCCGACAGACGAAGCGAGCGACGGCGACGAGCCGCTGACGGACCAGCAGGAGTGACGGACCAGCAGGAGTGACGGCGCAGCAGGAGTGACGGCGCAGCACCGCCCTCCGGTGCCTCGGCCGGCGGGGACGTCCCGTGACGCAAGCCCCGCCGTACGCGAAGCAATCGCGTACGGCGGGGCTTGCTGCCTCTCGGGACGGGGCGGCGGCTCAGCCGCCGTTGACCTCCTTGGCCACGCGGTCGCCGAGCGTCTTGTCGACATTGCGCCAGTACTGGATCGCGCGGTCCAGGACCGGGCGGCTCACGCCCTTGAGCAGATGGCCGGAGATGTTGGAGACGAGGCGGTCGCGCGCCGCGTCGTCCAGCACCTCGCGGACCTGGGTGCCCGCCTGTCCGAAGTCGTCGTCCTCGCGGTGCAGCGAGTACGCCTCGCGCACCATCTCGCCCGCGGCCTGCCAGCCCGCCGGATCACCGAACCGTACGGAGTCGGCCGCCGGGCCGCCGTAGGAGTTCGGGGCGTAGACCGCGCCGACCCGGTTGGGCTCGTACCGCATCGGCCCGTCCTTGGCGTAGGAGTGGACCGGTACGTGCGGCCGGTTCGGCGGAAGCTGGGCGTAGTTGGGCCCGATCCGGTAGCGGTGGGTGTCCGCGTACGAGAAGATCCGGCCGAGCAGCATCTTGTCCGGCGACACGCTGATGCCGGGCACGAGGTTGGACGGTTCGAAGGCGGCCTGCTCGATGTGGACGAAGAAGTCCTCCGGGTTCCGGTTCAGCGTCATCCTGCCGACCTCGATCAGCGGGTAGTCGCCGTGCGGCCACACCTTGGTCAGGTCGAACGGGTTGAAGCGGTAGTCCGGTGCGTCCTCGAACGGCATGACCTGGACGTACATCGTCCACGACGGGGCGTTGCCCGAGGCGATGGAGTCGTGCAGGTCGCGGCGGTGCGCGTCGCCGTCCTCGCCCGCGAGCGCGTCCGCCTCCGCCTGGGTGAGGAAGTCGATGCCCTGGTCGGTCTTGATGTGGTACTTGATCCAGAAGCGCTCGCCGCCGGCGTTGACCCACATATAGGTGTGCGAGCCGTAGCCGTTCATGTTGCGGTACGTCTTCGGGATGCCGCGGTCGCCCATCAGCCAGGTGACCATGTGGGCCGACTCGGGGGACAGCGTCCAGAAGTCCCACTGCATGTCGTGGTCGCGCACCGCGCTGTCCGGGCGCCGCTTCTGGCTCCGGATGAAGTCCTGGAACTTCATCGGGTCGCGGACGAAGAAGATCGGGGTGTTGTTGCCGACCAAGTCGTAGTTGCCGTGCTCGGTATAGAACTTCAGCGCGAATCCGCGGGGGTCGCGCCACGTGTCGGGGCTGCCCTGCTCACCGGCGACGGTGGAGAAGCGGGCCAGCATCTCCGTGGTCTTCCCGGGCTGGAAGAGGTCCGCCTTGGTGAACTGACTGACGTCATCGGTGACGACGAACGTGCCGTACGCGCCACTCCCCTTGGCGTGCACCACCCGCTCGGGGACCCGTTCTCGGTTGAACTGGGCCATCTTCTCGATCAGGTAGTGGTCGTGCAGCAGAATCGGGCCGGTGTCACCGATGGTGAGCGAGTGCTCGTCGCTCTGCACCGGGACGCCGGCGTTGTTCGTCGTATGCGGGACCTTCTGTCGGGACTCGGTCATGGGACGCCTCGCAGTGCGTGGGGATTTGTGCCGCTGTGTCCAGCCAGCAGTCAACTCTGCCGACGGTCTGTCGGCAACCGTCCGGAGTGCCCGGCGCGTCCACTCGCAAACTCGTTCCCCGGCCCTCAGTGCCCCCGCGCCGCCCGCGCCAGTTCGAACCAGACCACCTTTCCGGTGCTCAGCCGGGTCGCGCCCCACCGCCGGGCCAGCTTGTTGACCAGGTACAACCCGCGGCCGTCCTCGTCGGACGGCCGGGCCTGCCGCAGCCGGGGCAGCTGCGGTACGTCGTCGCCGACCTCGCAGCGCAGCACATCCGTACGGAGCAGCCGCAGCGTGATCGGCCGCTCGGCGTACCGGACCGCGTTCGTCACGACCTCGCTGACCAGCAGCTCCAGCGAGTCGGTCAGCTCCTCCAGGTCCCAGCGGGCCAGCGCCCGGCGGGCCAGCCGCCGCGCCTTGCCCGGCGTCTGCTCGTGCGGGTCCAGGAACCAGTACGCGACATCGCACGGCGCGATCCCGTCGAAACGGGCGGCGAGCAGCGCTATGTCGTCGTCCCGGTCGCCCGGGCCGAGCATGTCGAGCACCTCGTCGCACAGCGGCTCCAGCGGCGGAGGGTGATCCGGACCGGTGATCTGAGCCGTCGCGGTCAGCTTCTCCCGCAGCTGCTCTATCCCCGTCCACACGTCACGCAGCCGGGACTCGACGAGCCCGTCGGTGTAGAGCAGCAGCGTCGCCCCGGCGGGGGCGTCCAGTTCCACGGCCTCGAAGTCGACCCCGCCGACACCGATGGGCGCGCCCGGCGGCACGCGCAGCACCTCCGCGCGGCCGCCCAGGTGCAGCAGTACGGGCGGCGGGTGCCCGGCGTTGGCCACGGTGATCCGGTGCGCGACCGGGTCGTAGACCGCGTAGAGGCAGGTCGCCATGCGGTCGCTGCCGAGGCGCTGCGCCTGCTCGTCGAGATGGTGCAGCACCTCCTGCGGGGGCAGGTCGAGACCGGCGAGAGTCTGGGCGGTGGTGCGCAGCTGACCCATGATCGCCGCGGAGGTCATCGAGTGGCCCATGACATCGCCGACGACCAGGGCCACCCGGCTGCCGGGGAGCGGGATCGCGTCGTACCAGTCGCCGCCGACACGGGCGGTCTCGGAGGCCGGGAGGTAGCGGCTGGCGAGCTTCACGCCGGTGGGCTGGGGGAGCGAGTCGGGGAGCATGGTGCGCTGGAGCGCGTCCGCGATGTACGCCTCGCGGCCGTACAGCACCGCCTTGTCGACACCGAGAGCGGTGTGCGTCGCCAACTGCGCGGCGACCAGCAGGTCGTCGGGCTCGAAGGCGGGCCGGTCGGGCCGGCGCAGGAACACCGCCGCGCCGATGACCCGTCGGCGGCCGCGCAGCGGCGCGAGGATGGCGCGCCGCCCGCCGGGTATCGAGTGGTCGGCGCCGAGCAGTTCCGGCAGCGCGGCGCGGGCGGCCGCGGAGTCGCCGAACACCGGCCGTACGCCTCGCAGCACCTCGGCCAGCGGCCCGCCCGGCCGGACCTCCGCCAGCTCGGCGGCCAGCGGGAATTCGGGCTGGAGATTGAGCGCGGGCAGCCGCATCCCGCCGGTGTCCAGGTCCTCGGCCCCGGTCTGGCTGTCGGGCAGCCGGTCGGTCCGGCGCAGCCGCAGCACGACCGGGGCGACGGGCCGCTCGTCACCGACGGGCAGCGGGTCGCGGAGATGGACGAGGATGACGTCGGCGAAGGTCGGGACGGTCGCGCGGCACAGCCCGAGCACGATCTCGTCGAGATCGATCCCGCGTGCGATCCGCCGGGTGGCAGCGCCGACGAACCGCAGCCGGTCCCCGTCCCGGGAGCCGTCGGCCGTCTCGGCCGCCGCCCGGCCGTCCGCGACCGGGTCCGGACCGGCGGCGCCGACCGGCTCGGGCAGCGGCGCGGATCCGGCCCGCTGGTGACCGATACCGGCGGCGTCGTACGCGTGCCCGCCCGGCGGGTCCGTGGGTTCCCCGCGGCGCGGCCGGGCCTTGCGGGCGGCGCCGGTGGTCGCGCCGGTGCCCGCCTCGCGGCTCCCCGGCTGCGCCGGGCGCGGCACCTCGGGCGAAGGGTCCGCCGGGGAGGCCGAGGCGGTGGCCCGGCGGCGGCGGTCCGCCGCCGCGGAGGGCGCTTTGCCCGACCTGCGGGCGCCGGGCGCGGTCGCCGGGGGCGGTGCGGAGTCCTCCCCGGCCCGAGGGCGCGCGGTGGCGCTCCCGCCTTGCTCGGGGCCCCCGTCCACGCCTCGTGCGCGTCCCCGGCGGGCCGCGCCGGTGGCGGCGTTGTGGTCCGTGTCATGGCTGCCCGGCTGGGTCGCGGGCCCCGCCGGTGTCTCCGGCTCCGCGGACGCCCTTTTACGGCGCTCGGCGGGCGCGGCGGGCGCGGACGGGATGCCGTCGTCGCCCGCCGGCCGGGGGTGGCCTATGGCGCCGTCCTGTTCCGCGGCACCCCGGGCGGCTCCGCCCTGCGGGCGGGCACGGCGGGGCGGCCGGGGGCGGCTCGCCGGGTCCGGCGCCGGGGACGCGGGCGTCGCCTGCTGGAGCGCACGACGCGGGTCCTGCGCCGCGCCGTGCGCATCCTCGTTCGACCGCGGCGGCTGTGCCGCCGCGGCGGGCACGCCAGAGGCAGCGGCCTGTCGGCCGCTGTGGGAGGTCGGGTACTCCGTCACGCGTGGGGTTCCATCCGTCCGGGGCTGCGCGTCGGGCGCGCGTGGTCAGGCGCGTCGTCGGCAGTTGAGGAAGAGCTGGATCTCGGGTGGCACGTCCGTACTGGCCGGGGCGTACGCGTACGAGTCCTCCGCGGTGACCTCGAAGCCCGCATCGCTCACGACCTGGCGCAATTCGTCCCGCAGATATCCGGATACCCGGATCGTGTTGCCCAGGAACGGAATCGCGAAGTCGTCCACATCGGCTTCCACCATCGACAGCGCGAGAAGCCCCTCGGGCCGCAACAGCCCGTGCAGGCTGCGCAGCGCGTACGGGATCTCGGCGCGCGGCAGCATCAGGAGCGAGAAGAAGGCGGCGATTGCGTCGAACCGGCCCAGCCCGCCCGGCCCGTCGACGGCCAGATCCGCCAGGTCCCGCTGGATGAACTCGCCGGATGGGACCTTGTCGCGGGCGAGTTCGACCATCCCGGCGGAGAAGTCGACTCCGACGACCCGGTGTCCGGCATGGACGAGCTGGCCCGCGGTCGGCAGACCCGTACCGCAGCCGAGGTCGAGGACGCGCGAGCCCGCCGGAAGCGTCTCCGCCAGCCAGCGGCCGGACGCGAGCTGCCCCTCCTTGTGGGGGAACGCCTCGTCGTAGCGGTCGCCGATCGCGTCGAACGCCTCGGCCTGCCCGGTCCGGTCGATCTTTAACCGGATGTACTCCTCGTATCCCTGTCCGCTCACGCCTCCACCCCTTCAGTCCTCCAGTGACTGTGACATGCGGTCACATTTTGCCGATGGTTCGGGAGTTGTGTGTACCTGTGCAGTGTCGCGGAGGACGATCCTACGTTTGGTGTCCGGGGTCCCAGCAAGTGTCCCCCGGTGTCGGTCCCCCACCGCTTCCGATCGCCCTGCTCAGGAGGCCAGGTCGGCGGGTGTGCGATCCCAGTCCGCCGGAAGCTCCGGCACCGGCCACCGCGGATCGGGCCGCCAGCTCTCCCAGTCGTCGCAGAAGGGCGGGCCCCACTCGCCGATGAGTTCGACGGCGGCCCCGCCCGCGGTACGTACGCGTTCGGCCTGCCCGGCGTTCATCAGCCCGGCGCGCTGCGCCTGGGCGAACTCGTCCTCGTCCTTCCACTCCCAGCTGCGGTCGGGGTGGACCGCGATGTCCAGGAAGTGGTCCTCGGAGTCGATGCCGCCGGACCAACGCAGCCGGGGCTCCTCGAGATTCACGTACCAGTTCTTGAACCGCCAGCCGGGCTCCCAGAACAGCCACACCGACCAGGGATCGGCGGGCCGCGCCAGCTTCAGCACGCCCGTGCCGAACCACCGCGAGCGGACGGTGGACCGCGGCTTGGTGTAGCGGGTGGCCAGCGGCTCCCGGTGCACCGGCGTGCCATCGCTGAGCACCGGCTTCACACACGTGGTGCCCGGCGCCATCCAGACCGCGAGCAGGTCGGGTGTGTCCTCGACGACGGTCACGGGACGGCAGATGTGGACGCGGTCGGTGGCATTGCCCCGATAGCGCCAGAGGATGTGCTCCCCGGCCGCCCAGCCGCCTCCGCCGTCTCCGCCCGGACTGCCCTCCGGGGCACTCGTCGTCTCCGCTGTCATGCGCAGATCTTAGGGGCAGGACCCGCTGTCCGCCGTGACGTGCGGCACCGGCCGGCGGTACGGTCCGCCACCCGCCGATGTCGGGTTGCGCGACGGCCCATTGAGTGCTTTCCGTCCCCACGACCGCTCCCGCCGGGGAGCGCGGCCGAGGTTCCGTATCCGCCGGAGGACCGCCGGCCGCGTCGCTACGGACGGGTCATCCGCAGCACGTCCAGCGCCTCGTCCAGCTGCTCCAGCGTGAGGTCGCCCCGCTCCACGTACCCGGCTTCGAGGACCACTTCGCGGATCGTCTTCCGCTCGGCCAGGGACGTCTTGGCGACCTTCGCCGCCGCCTCGTAGCCGATGTACTTGTTGAGCGGGGTGACGACGGACGGGGAGGACTCCGCGTACTCGCGGGCCCGGTCGGCATTGGCCGTGATGCCGTCGACCGTGCGGTCCGCCAGCAGCCGGCAGGCGTTGGAGAGCAGCCGGACCGACTCCAACAGGTTCTTGGCGATCACCGGCATCATCACATTGAGCTCGAAGTTGCCGGAGGCGCCGGCCGTACTCACCGTCAGATCGTTCCCGGTGACCTGGGCGGCGACCATCAGCACCGCCTCCGGGATCACCGGGTTGACCTTGCCCGGCATGATCGACGATCCCGGCTGCAGGTCGGGAAGGTTGATTTCGGCCAGTCCGGTACGCGGGCCGGAGGCCATCCAGCGCAGATCGTTGGAGATCTTGGAGAGGCCGACCGCGATCGTACGGAGCTGGCCGGAGGTCTCCACGAGGGCGTCCCGCGCGCCCTGCGCCTCGAAGTGGTCGCGGGCCTCGGTCAGCGGCAGTCCGGTGCTGCGGGCCACCTCGGCGATCACCGCCGCCGCGAAGCCGGGCGGGGTGTTGATGCCGGTGCCCACAGCCGTTCCGCCCAGGGGGAGTTCGGCGAGCCGGGGCAGGGTGGACCGGAGCCGCTCGACGCCGTACCGCATCTGCGCCCCATAGCCGCCGAACTCCTGACCGAGCGTCACCGGCGTCGCGTCCATCAGATGCGTCCGGCCGGACTTCACGACCTGCGCGAACTCCTCCGACTTCCGCTCCAGCGCCGCCGCGAGATGCTCCAGCGCCGGAATCAGGTCACGTGTGACGGCCGCCGTCGCCGCGATATGGATCGAGGACGGGAAGACGTCGTTCGAGGACTGGCTGGCGTTCACATGGTCGTTGGGGTGGACGGGCGAGCCGAACCGCTCGGACGCCAGGGTCGCCACGACCTCGTTGGCGTTCATGTTGGAGGACGTGCCGGAGCCGGTCTGGAAGACGTCCACCGGGAAGTGGTCGTCCCAGCGGCCCTCGGCGACCTCGGCCGCGGCCTGCTGGATCGCACCCGCCAGGTCCTTCTCCACCACGCCGAGCTGGGCGTTCACCTTGGCAGCCGCCGCCTTGATACGGGCCAGCGCCTCGATGTGCGCGCGCTCCAGGCGCTGTCCGGAGACGGGGAAGTTCTCCACCGCCCGCTGGGTCTGGGCCCGCCACTTGGCGTGCGCCGGTACCCGCACCTCGCCCATCGAGTCGTGCTCGGTCCGGTAATCGGCGGTCCGGGGCCCGTCGCCCGGCGTGGCCGGTCCGCTGTCTTCATCAGCCATCGTCACGTACCTCCTGAGATGCACAGCGTTTGTCCGGTTAACAGTGTTCCCAACCGCCCTTACTTGCCAGTAAATACCGCGGGTAACAACAAAAAACCGGGGAGACGCCATGCAGCGCAGAAAACACGGTGTGCGATGTACCGTCGCGGCCGTCGTCGCACTCGCGGCAGCGCTCGGTGGATTCTCGGCCACCGCGCCCGCCGCGGCGGCCGACACCGACCGCACCACCGCATCGACCCCCCTGCCATCCGACCTCGAGAAGATCCGCGAGTCGGAGGCGACCAGGCTCTACGGCGACCCCGCCGAGCGCCCGCTCGCCGACCGCAAGACCTCCCTGATCTCGCTCGGCGACAGCGAGATCTCCGGTGAGGGCGTAGGCCGCTACGAACCGGGCACCAACGGCCCCGACAACTGGTGCCACCGCTCACCCGACGCCGCCATCCACCGCACCGGCATACCCGCCGACGTCACGTACAACGTCTCCTGCTCCGGGGCCGACAGCGAAAACATCCGCATCGGCGGGACGCAGCAGTACTCCGACGAACTGGTGCAGAGCGACAATCTTGCCGTCAAGGCCCGCAACACCCGGATCAAGATGGTGCTGCTCGTCGCCGGGGCCAACGACGACCTGCAGTTCGGGCCCGTCATGACCGACTGCGTCACCCGCTGGTTCCTGATCCAGGGCGCCTGCGAGCCGAAGTACGCACCGGGCTGGAAGGGCCGCGTCGACGGCCTGGTGCCCAAGGTCTCGCAGGCCGTGGCGGACCTGCGGACCGTGATGCGCGGCGCGGGATACGCGGACGGCGACTACAAGCTGGTCGTGATGGGCTACCCGAGCCCGATCGGCCCCGACATCGAGGACAACCCCGCGTACCCGGGCAAGATCCCGGGCGGCTGCACGGGCTACACCTCCGACGCCGCGTGGGGCCGGAACTCCGCCGTCCCCGGATTCCAGCGCGGAATGAGGCAGGTCGCGCAGAGCACGGGTGCGGTCTATCTCGACAACTCCCGCCTCTTCCACGGGCACGAAGTGTGCATGGAGGACCCCTGGGCCCGCAGCCTGTACATCGATGTGACGAACCCCTTCCCGCCGGACTCCAACTCCGTCCGGCAGTCCTTCCACCCCAACGCCCGCGGGCACGCGGCCTTCGCGTCCTGCCTGACCCAGCTGTACGCCTCGGGGTGGCGCGAGGCGAGTTGCGCGGATCCCGGCAGCACGGGAAAGCCCGAGCTCGTCCAGGGAGCCTGGGACGACGCGTACAAGCCGCTGAGGAACGCGGCGGCCGGCGCGTGCCTCGACGCGCGGGATGCCGGCAGCCGCAACGGGACGGCGGTGGGCGGCTGGGACTGCAGCGGCGGCCGGAACCAGGGCTGGTGGTACGACGGGCAGCGCGGGTCCCTGCACACCGAGCTGACCCACGACCGCTGCCTGGACGTACCCGGCGGTACGTACAAGGCGGGGGCCGCCCTGGTGCTGTGGAACTGCCACGGCGGAGCCAACCAGCAGTTCACGAGGAACGGCGACACGCTGAGCCCTTCCGCGGCGAAGGATCTCTGTCTGACGCTCGCGTCGGCCAAGGACCCGCTGCGCCTGCAGAAGTGCGACGGCTCGGCGGCCCAGCGGTTCGCCTGACCTGACCGCCTGACCTGACCGGTGCGCCCCTGCGGTCCGACGGCCGGGCGGCGGGGGCGCACCGGCGGCCGGACGGGCCGGGGCGCACCGACGGCCCGGCGGGTCCCCAGGGGGCCGCACCGACGGCCGGATGGCCGGATGGTCCGCAGAGGCGCTTTCAGTCGTGCGGCGGGAGATGGCCGATCCGGTGGTCGGCGACGTTCAGCGCCTCCTCGACCAGCCGCCGCAGATGCCCGTGCCCCAGGCCGTACACCACTCGGCGGCCCTCCTTACGGGTGGTCACCAGCCCCGCCAGGCGCAGCCGGGCGAGGTGCTGGCTGACCGAGGGGCGGGCCGCGCCGCACACCTCGGTCAGCGTCGTCACATCCGCCTCGCCCTCGGCCAGCCGCCGCAGCAGGGCGAGCCGGGTGCGGTCGGCCAGCAGGCCCAGCATCTCCGCGGCCACGGTCAGCCGCTTGCCGTCGTCCGGCTCCTGCGCACCGTGCGCATCTGATAGGTGCATGCGTGCGCTCATACGCACATAATAGGCGCCGTGAGCCACCACACCATGCCCCAGGAGCCGGACGACCACAGCGGCCACGGCGATCACGGTCACGGCACCCACGGTCACGTCGATCCCAGCCCCTGCGGTCACAGCCACGGTGATCACACCCACGTCGGTCACAGCCACGCTGATCACAGCGGTCACGAGCCCGCGCATCGGCACGGCGCGGGCCGCTGGTCCCGGGTGCGGCACCGCATCGCGCATCTGGTCACCCCGCACAGCCATGAGGCGTCCGACAAGGTCGACTCCGCGATGGAGACATCCGCGGACGGCATGCGGACCCTGTGGATCTCCCTCGGCGTCCTGGCCGTCACCGCGCTGCTCCAGACCGTCGTGGTGCTGCTCTCCGGTTCGGTCGCCCTGCTGGGCGACACCGTCCACAACGCCGCCGACGCGCTGACCGCCCTGCCGCTGGCCGTGGCGTTCGTCCTGGGCAGACGGGCGGCGACGAACCGGTTCACCTACGGCTTCGGCCGCGCGGAGGACCTGGCCGGGATCGTCATCGTGCTGACCATCGCCGGCTCCTCGGTGCTTGCGGCCTGGACGGCGGTCGACCGGCTGCTGCACCCCCAGCAGATCTCGCATCTGCCCGCGGTCGCCGCCGCCGCGGTGGTCGGCTTCCTCGGGAACGAGTGGGTGGCCCGCTACCGCATCCGTACCGGGCGCCGCATCGGCTCGGCCGCCCTGGTCGCCGACGGGCTGCACGCCCGTACGGACGGCTTCACCTCGCTCGCCGTCCTGCTCGGCGCGGGCGGCGCGGCGCTGGGATGGCGGTTGGCGGACCCGATCGTCGGTCTGTTCATCACCGCCGCCATCGCCCTGGTCCTGAAGGACGCGGCGCGGGAGGTCTTCCGCCGCCTGATGGACGCCGTCGACCCGGCGCTCGTCGACACCGCTACGGCCGCCCTGCGTGAGGTGCCCGGGGTGGCGGACGTCGGCGAGCTGCGGATGCGGTGGATCGGCCACCGGCTGCGCGCCGAGGTCGCCATCGTCGTCGACGGAGAGCTGAGCGTACGCGCCGCCCACCAGGTCGCCGTCGAGGCCGAACACGCCCTGCTGCATGCCGTTCCGCGGCTCACCGCCGCCCTCGTCCACGCCGACCCGGCAGCGGTCGCGGGCGAAGCGGATCCGCACGCGCGACTGGCACACCACGGCCAGGCCTGAGCGCCCGCCACAGCCGTGCCGCGGCAGACCCGGGACAACCGGCAGCCGGTGCTCCGGCTGCGGACCACGGCCTCGTCGTCGCACCCGCTGACCCGGTTCTCGGTGGGGCGGACACGGTGGTGCATCACCTGCACCCGCAAGACGCTGATGGGTTTCGAGGGCTCCCAACGGCGGCTACTGGGGCGACGGCACGTGAGGCGGCTGCTCCGGCGGCGGTGGCTCGTGGGGCGGTGGCGACTCCGGCGGTGGTTCCTCCGGCGGGGGTTCCTCGGGCGGTGGCTCCTCGGGCGGGGGCTCCTCCGGCGGGGGCTCCTCCTGGGGCTGTTCGCCTGGCGGCTGTTCACCGGGCGGGGGCTCCTCCGGCGGTGGTTCCTCCTGGGGCTGTTCGCCGGGTGGCTGTTCACCGGGCGGTGGTTCCTCCTGGGGCTGTTCGCCGGGCGGCTGGTCGCCGGGCGGGGGCTGATTCGGCCCGGGCTCATCCGGTCCCGGCACGGTCGGTGGCTTCGGCGGGTCGGGCGTGTTGGAGGCGCTCCACGCCAAGGCTCCACCAGTCACCAGTGCGGCCACCGCGAGGGAGGCGATAATCCCGGGCACGCCCCCGGGGAAACCTCGGACTACAGCAGCGACAGCGGTGCCGAGGCCCGATTTCGCAGCGCCCAGGAGAGATGCCCCCGCGGCCATGATCGTCCTCGTGTTGTTCCTGATCGTTGGCCAGGTCGCGTTCCACAGGTACACAACGCCATTGCGCGTGGTGCGGGCGACCTGCATGAACCCGTCCTTGGTGTTGTTCACCAGACTCCTGACCCACCGGACAGGGGTGGTGTTCCAGACGCGCTGCACGACCGACATCAGCCGGTTCTGCACCCCACCACCCGTGACCTTGCGCGTCTCGGTCACCGCATTCGCAGCCTGGCCGACGACCCCGCGCGCCTGATTCACCTGCTGGAGCGCCTGCCGGTTGCTCAGCGCGTTCTCGTACTTCTCCCTCGCGGGCCTGAGAGCCGCGTTCACCCTTTCCAACTTCCCGGAGTAGCGGTTCCACCGCCTCTGTATCTCCTCGATGACGTGAGGCCGCCTCGCCAGGTCATCCTCGGGCAGCTTGTTGAAGTGCTCCATCTGGCGGTTGGCCAGGCTGACAAGCTTCTGGAAGAGTTTCGCCCGCCCTTCGAGCTGAGCAACCGGCAACCTGGCGGCTCGAGTTGCTTGGTCGAACTTGCCGGCCAGCTGCTGCAGTTGCCTTGGGCCCAGCTGTTTCAGATCCTCCGGGCTCACCCTCAGCTCTTGCAGTTCCGATGGCGTGAGCCTCAACAGATCCTCTGGGTTGACTGGGTTCATGATGGGTCCTAGCTCGGGTCGGGCCACCCGCCGTCCTTGGGGTGTCCGGGTGTCCTCAGCTGTCGGGGGTGGCCGCGGTGACGGCGCTGACCCTGTCCGGGGCCGGCGCACATGCCAGTGGTGTTCGCGCAGCGCATCGCGGCCTCGTGGTCGCTCGCGCTGTCCGGGGTGGCGGAGAGGGCAAGGAGAACAACCTGGCGCAGCCGCGGATCTGCCGCTCCCCTCCCTTCCGGCGGAGGCACCCCTGATGGTGGCCCGGCCGGTGGTGGTCGGGGCGGCGGACCGGGTGGGGGTCCGCGCGGCGGAAGATCTGACATGAGCGGCATGTCTCGTAGCAGCCCCGCATTCCACATTTCGCCGCCCATCGGCTGGTGTCAAGTCACCCAGAATGTCGATTCCTCAGCACGGAACCCGGTAACTCCTCTCGCCCTCCTGCCACCGGTATCGGCAATCCTGGCAAGCGCTCTGACCTCGGTAAAAGGGGGCAAGGGGGCCTTCAACCGGCCTGGCTGCTCCGGTTCGAACGTCAACCTGTTCACGTACTCCGTGAACGGTGCGGATTCAACTACCACGATTCGCCGGAATGTGACGAACGATGCTGCGGATGCCCGTCGTCGCGGAACGTGGCTTGCCATGCGTCACCGGCCAACCGCTTATGGCCTCGCGCCTCCCGGGAGCCCTCCCCCGGGATACGCGAGTTCGAGTTCCAGCTCCGTTCGCCGCTGCCAACCACCTTGCAGTCGCCCCTGCTTGGGCCGTCCATCCAAGACGGCCGGAGAGCGGTTCGCGCGGCGTCTGTGTCGACTCGGCCGTGCTCCCGTGTCGGACCAGGAATCCTGCTTGGCGTGTGTGGCGGACGCCCGGCGACATCTGGCGTCCTGTCAACGGGCGACAGGGGAGCGACCGCCGCACACGGGCGCGCCCCCGCCGGCAAGGGACCGGAGGGGGCGCGTGGGGAGCCCAGTGGCTCGGACTCAGGCCTGGCGCACGGGGATGCTGGTCACGAACGGCTGGGACGGGGACGGGTCTTGGAAGAAGTCGTTGCCCTTGTCGTCGACCACGACGAAGGCCGGGAAGTCCTCGACCTCGATCTTCCAGACCGCCTCCATGCCCAGCTCCTCGTACTCCAGGACCTCGACCTTCTTGATGCAGTCCTGGGCGAGGCGTGCGGCCGGGCCGCCGATCGAGCCGAGGTAGAAGCCGCCGTGCGCGTTGCACGCGTCGGTGACCTGCTTCGAGCGGTTGCCCTTGGCGAGCATCACCTGGGAGCCGCCCGCCGCCTGGAACTGCTCGACGTACGCGTCCATCCGGCCGGCCGTGGTCGGCCCGAAGGAGCCGGAGGCATAGCCCTCCGGGGTCTTGGCGGGGCCCGCGTAGTAGACGGCGTGGTCGCGCAGGTACTGCGGCATCTCCTCGCCGGCGTCCAGCCGTTCCTTGATCTTCGCGTGTGCGATGTCACGGGCGACGACCAGCGGGCCGGTGAGCGAGAGCCGGGTCTTGACCGGGTACTTGGTCAACTCCGCGCGGATCTCCTCCATCGGCCGGTTCAGGTCGATCTTGACGACGTCATCGTCCAAGTGCTCGTCGGTGGTCTCCGGCAGGAAACGCGCCGGGTCGGCCTCCAGCTGCTCCAGGAAGACGCCCTCCGCGGTGATCTTCGCGACCGCCTGCCGGTCCGCCGAGCAGGACACCGCGATCGCGACGGGGCAGGACGCGCCGTGCCGCGGCAGCCGTACGACCCGCACGTCGTGGCAGAAGTACTTGCCGCCGAACTGCGCGCCGATGCCGATCTTCTGCGTCAGCTCGAAGACCTTCTCCTCCAGCTCCTTGTCGCGGAAGCCGTGGCCCGTCGGGGAACCCTCGGCCGGCAGCTCGTCGAGGTAGTGCGCCGAGGCGTACTTCGCGGTCTTCAGGGCGTACTCGGCCGAGGTGCCGCCGACCACGATCGCCAGGTGGTACGGCGGGCAGGCGGAGGTGCCCAGCGAGCGGATCTTGTCCTCCAGGAACTTCATCATCGATGCCTCGTTCAGCACCGCCTTCGTCTCCTGGTGGAGGAAGGACTTGTTGGCCGAGCCGCCGCCCTTGGCCATGAAGAGGAACTTGTACGCGCCGCCGTCGGTCGCGTACAGCTCGATCTGGGCCGGCAGGTTCGAGCCGGTGTTCTTCTCGTCCCACATGGTCAGCGGGGCCATCTGCGAGTAGCGCAGGTTGAGCTCGGTGTACGCGTCGTAGATGCCGCGGGACAGCGCCTCCTCGTCCCGCCCCGAGGTGAGGACGTTCTGGCCGCGCTTGCCCATGACGATCGCGGTGCCGGTGTCCTGGCACATCGGAAGGACGCCGGCCGCCGCGATGTTGGCGTTCTTCAGCAGGTCCAGCGCGACGAAGCGGTCGTTGGCGGAGGCCTCGGGGTCGTCCAGGATCCGGCGCAGCTGAGCGAGGTGGGCCGGGCGCAGATAGTGCGAGATGTCGTGCATCGCCTCGGCGGCCAGCTTGCGCAGCGCCTCCGGCTCCACCCTGAGGAACGTCCGGCCGTCGGCCTCGAAGGTGCTCACGCCCTCGGAGGTCACCAGGCGGTACGGCGTGGTGTCCTCGCCCAGGGGCAGCAGTTCCGTGAAGGCGAACTCCGGGTGGTTCGGGCGGGGGGCAGGGGGCATGGGGGCCATTCCTCACTCGGCAGACGGCATCGGCTGGCGTCGGAGACGGAGCATCCACCCGGCCTCGGCCGGGGGAGCTGGACCAGCGTAGAACGTGGCCGGGCGCGCGCGGTTGTGAGGTAGGGCTCAGTAACCGCCGGACAGACACCGCCGGACGGAACCCTAGTCGCGATCTATCGCGTTTCGGTACGCTGCCTCCGTGGACGAATCATCGCTCGAAAAGCGTGAGCAGCGGCCGGTGTTGTTGAACGAGCCCGTTGCCGAGGCCGGGATGAGGGCGTCCGACGCGGACCGCGACCGGGTCGCGGACATCCTGCGCGAGGCGCTCGCGGAGGGGCGGCTGACCGCCGAGGAGCACTCCGACCGGATCGACGGCGTCTACCGCGCCAAGACCGTCGGCGAGCTGGAGCCGCTGGTCCGGGATCTGCCCGTGGGCGCCGCGGGCGGCCGCACGGGTTCCGCGCCCGGCCCCTCGTACCGCTCGGCGCCGCACTCGGCCGCGCCCGCCGCCGGGCGGAATGTGGTGGCGGTCTTCAGCGAGGCGCAGCGCAAGGGCCGCCGGCTGGTCGGCCGGCGCACCAACGCCGTCGCCGTCTTCGGCGCCGTCGTGATCGATCTGACCGAGGCGGTCTTCGATCAGCGGGAGATCGTCATCAACGCCACCGCGATCCTCGGCTCGGTGGAGATCAGGGTGCCGGAGAACATCACGCTGCGCGGCACCGGTACCGGAGTCCTCGGGCACTTCGAGGCGGACTCCCTCGCATCCCCGGACCCGGACGCCCCGGTCGTGATCGTCACGGGGGCCGCCGTCCTGGGCAGCGTCGAGGCCAGGCCCGAGCGCGGGAAGCGGCTGAAGGACCTCCACGATCGCATGCGCAAGGAATTCGGGCACTAGCAAACTGCCACCGTGTGCATAGGCGTCAGTACAGCGGGTAGGGACTGCTTCATCGTCTCTCGTGCGGCATGGGGGTGCCAACGGTCGTGATCAGGGGAGACGGGCAAGGGTGACTCTTTCGCGAAGCCGTCGTCAGGAGTAGACCGTGCTGCAACCGCCGCATCAGCCCCTGCAGGCCTCCGCCGTCCCGACGCAGCGCATCCACGCTCGGGATCAGGCGGGCCCCTGGCACTCGGAGGCTGTATGCCGCCGCGACGAGGCCGGGTTGTTCTTCGCACCCTCCAAGGAGCCGACAGCCGCGAGGCTGTCGCGTGAGGAGGCCGCGAAGCGGGTCTGCGCCCGCTGCCCGGTGATGGTCGAATGCCGGGAGCACGCACTGCTGCAGCCCGAGCCGTACGGCGTGTGGGGCGGGCTCACCGCGGCCGAGCGCCGTGTGGTGCTGGCCCGCCGCCGGCGCCGTGAGGTGGAGCTGCAGAAGGCCGCCCGCTCGGCTGTTCCGCACATCGCCGCGGCCGGATGAAACGCACGTCAGGGGCGCCCCCGCTGAGGGGGCGCCCCTGACGCGTCCGGCCGTTGTGCTCCGGGCCTACGCCCGCTCAGCGGCCGGCTCGGTGGGCTCTCTCAGCGTGCCCGGTCGAAGTCCACCGCGCTGTAGGCGCGCAGTTTCGACAGCCGGTGCGTGGAGTCGATCTGCCGGATCGTGCCGGACTTGGAGCGCATCACCAGGGACTGGGTGGTGGCGGTCTCTGCCCGGTACCGCACGCCGCGCAGCAGTTCCCCGTCCGTGATGCCGGTGGCGACGAAGAACACGTTCTCGCCGCTGACCAGGTCGCCGGTGTGCAGGACGCGGTCGAGGTCGTGGCCGGCGTCCAGCGCCCGCTGCTTCTCCTCGTCGTCCTTGGGCCACAGCCTGCCCTGGATGGTGCCGCCGAGACACTTGATCGCGCAGGCGGCGATGATGCCCTCGGGCGTACCGCCGACGCCCATCAGCAGGTCGACACCGGTCCCTTCCCGTACGGCCATGATCGCGCCCGCCACATCGCCGTCCGCGATGAACTTGATCCGGGCGCCGGTCTCCCGGATCTCCTTGACGATGCCCTCGTGGCGGGGGCGGTCGAGGATGACGACGGTGACGTCCTCCGGCGAACTGCTCTTGGCCTTGGCGACCCGGCGGATGTTGACCGAGGGCGGGGCGGTGATGTCGACGAAGTCGGCGGCTTCGGGGCCGGTGACGAGCTTGTCCATGTAGAAGACAGCCGAGGGGTCGAACATGGTGCCGCGGTCGGCGACCGCGAGCACGGACACGGCGTTGCTCATGCCCTTGGCGGTGAGCGTGGTGCCGTCGACGGGGTCCACGGCGACGTCGCACTCCGCGCCCTTGCCGTCGCCCACGTGCTCGCCGTTGAACAGCATCGGGGCTTCGTCCTTCTCGCCTTCCCCGATGACCACGACGCCGTTCATCGCGACCGTGTGGACGAGGGTGCGCATGGCCTTGACGGCCGCGCCGTCCGCGCCGTTCTTGTCGCCGCGGCCGACCCACCGTCCTGCGGCCATGGCGGCGGCTTCGGTGACCCGGACGAGCTCCAGGGCGAGGTTGCGGTCGGGAGCCTCGGGGCTCACCTCGAGCTGAGACGGAAGATGATGCTCGGTCATCGGAGCGCACCTTTCTGTACGACGACGGCCGGAATAAAGCAGAGGGTGTCTGTGACTTTATCGGTTCATCACGAATCTGAGCAGAGGACCCCACGTATGAGCGCCGTGAAGACGCAGGCCAGGGGCGCTGGAATCGGTTCCTCGGCCATGGGGGACGATGGGGGCGTGGCAGGTATGCGCGGTAACCAGACGGTGCGGGACATGGTGCTGTCGATGGCGGTCATCGGAGTCGTCGTCGCAAGCATCTATGTCTTCGTTCCCCACGACGACTCGAAGGACCCGGTGAAGCGGGTCCGGTACACCGTGGAGCTGGACACGGCCCGCCGCGCCGCGCCCTACCCGGTGGCCGCGCCCGAGGGACTGCCGAGGACATGGCGGGCGACCTCGGTGACGTACGACGGGGGCAACCCCGACGGGGCCGCCTGGCACCTGGGCTTCCTCGACCCGAAGCGGGAGTACGTGGCGGTCGAGCAGAGCAACGGCAAGCCGTCGAAGTTCATCGAGAGCGTCAGCCACGGCGCCGCGACGAAGGACGGGACGCAGCAGGTCGGCGCCGTGAAGTGGGACCGCTACAAGGGACCGAAGTACGACGCCCTCGTGCGGCAGGAGCGCGGGGTGACCACGGTGGTCACCGGCACCGCGCCGTTCGGCCGGCTCGCGGAGATGGCCGCGGCGCTCAAGAGCTCCTAGGGCGTCGCCCGCTCGCTGTGTCGTCGGGCTCGTCCGAGTACGCCCGGTACGAGTACGCCCTTCCCCGAACTCCGTCCGGGGCACCCCCACCGCCTTGCGATCGCACGTACCGGACGCCATGGGCCTCGCTCTCCGGGCGAACGGCGCCACTTTTGAAACACGTCCCAGCGCCCACAGCGCGGGCCTTCCCGCCCAGCGGCCCGTTCTCAGTCCTTGTCGCCGTCGGCCGGGGCTGCGGCGCCGTCCGCCGACTCCGCGAGGGCGGCGTCCAGCCGTGCCCGCGCGCCGTCCAGCCAGCGCCGGCACACCTTCGCCAGCTCCTCGCCGCGCTGCCAGAGCGTGAGGGATTCCTCGAGGGTCGTGCCGCCCGCCTCCAGCAGGCGTACGACCTCGATCAGCTCGTCCCGCGCCTGCTCGTAGCCGAGTGTCGAGTCCGGCGGGGCGGGCGATTCGGTGGAGCCGGTGGAGCCGGTGGAGCCGGTGGACTTCCCGTCCGTTGTGGTCATGCTCTCCAGCCTAGAGGTGACGTATGACGAGGATGTCGCCGTGCGGCGCCGGCCCGGCGACCCGCGGCGGGTTCAGGGGGTGACGCGGACCGTGAACTCGCCCTCGGCGACCCGGGCCCGCAGTTTCTCCTCGGCCGTGACCTCGTCCGCCGACCGGACCACCGCGCCGTCCGCCCGCTGCAGCACCGCGTACCCGCGCTCCAGCGTGGCCGCGGGGGAGAGCGCCACGACCCGCGCCAGGGTGTGCGTCAGCTCCGAGTCGGCCCGGTCCAGCAGATGCCCCAGCGTCCGGCGGCCACGCTCGAGCAGCGCCGCGACCTGCTCCTCCCGCTCCTCCACCATCCGCTGCGGCCGCTCCATGCACGGCCGGTGGCGGGCCGCCGCGAGGCCCCGCTCCTCCCGGTCCAGCAGCCCGGTGACACAGCGCAGCGCCCGCTCCCGCAGATGCCGGATACGGGTCAGCTCCTCGCCCACGTCCGGTACGACCTTCTTCGCCGCGTCCGTGGGCGTCGAGGCGCGCAGATCGGCGACCAGGTCGAGCAGCGGACTGTCCGGCTCGTGGCCGATCGCCGACACGACGGGCGTACGGCAGGCGGCCACGGCCCGTACGAGCTGCTCGTCGGAGAACGGCAGCAGGTCCTCGACGCTGCCGCCGCCGCGCGCCACGATGATCACGTCCACGTCCGGCAGCGTGTCCAGCTCCTTGACCGCCTGGACCACCTGCGGCACGGCGTGCACGCCCTGGACGGGCACGTTCCGCACCTCGAAGCGGACGGCGGGCCAGCGCAGCCGGGCGTTCTCCAGCACATCCCGTTCGGCCGCGGAGGCCCGGCCGCTGACCAGCCCGATGAGCTGCGGCAGGAAGGGAAGCTGCCGCTTCCGGTCGAGCGCGAACAGCCCTTCCGCCGCCAGCGACTTCTTCAGCTGCTCCAGCCGGGCCAGCAGCTCACCGACGCCGACCGGCTTGATCTCCGCGGCCCGCAGCGAGAGCTGGCCGCGCGGGGCGTACCACTCGGGCTTGGCGTGCACCACCACCCGCGCGCCCTCGGAGACGATGTCCGCGACCCGGTCGAAAACGGCGCGCCGGCAGGTGACGCTCAGCGAGATGTCGTGCGACGGGTCGCGCAGGGTCAGGAACACCACCCCGGCGCCGGTCCGCCGGGACAGCTGCGTGATCTGCCCCTCGACCCACACGGCACCGAGCCGGTCGATCCACCCGCCGATCAGGCGGGAGACCTGCCCGACGGGGATCGGTGCGTCCGCGGAGGTGTTGAGAGCCATATGGGCAGGCTAGCCGCCCCAGCGGACACCGTTCCGGTTCCGGCGGAACACGTTGTCCCGTTCCCGGGGACAGCCCCGGTAACGGGTGCGATCAACACGCCCCCGCCACGGCCTTACGATGGTGGGCATGACTGCTACGACCTCCCGCCCGTCGCCCGCCACCACCCCGGGTGGAGACGCTGCGCGTCGCAGTGACAAGCGTGTCCTGCTCGCCGCCCCCCGTGGCTACTGCGCAGGCGTGGACCGAGCCGTGATCGCCGTCGAGAAGGCTTTGGAGCAGTACGGCGCACCGGTCTATGTGCGCAAGGAAATCGTCCACAACAAGTACGTCGTGCGGACCCTGGAGAAGAAGGGCGCGATCTTCGTCGAGGAGACGGAGGAGGTGCCCGAGGGCTCCATCGTGATCTTCTCGGCGCACGGTGTCGCCCCGGTCGTCCACGAGGAGGCCGCCGAGCGCAAGCTCGCGACCATCGACGCCACCTGCCCGCTGGTCACCAAAGTCCACAAAGAAGCCGTCCGCTTCGCGCAGGACGACTACGACATCCTCCTGATCGGCCACGACGGCCATGAGGAGGTCATCGGCACGAGCGGTGAGGCCCCCGACCACATCACACTGGTCGACGGTCCGGACGACGTGAAGAACGTCGAGGTTCGCGATGAGTCCAAGGTCGTCTGGCTGTCCCAGACGACCTTGTCGGTCGACGAGACGATGGAGACCGTGGACGCGCTCAAGGAGCGCTTCCCGCAGCTGATCAGCCCGCCGAGCGACGACATCTGCTACGCGACCCAGAACCGGCAGATCGCGGTGAAGCAGATGGGCGCCGAGGCCGAGCTGGTGATCGTCGTCGGCTCCAAGAACTCCTCCAACTCCGTCCGCCTGGTCGAGGTGGCCCTGGGTGCGGGCGCGAAGGACGCGCATCTGATCGACTTCGCCGAGGAGGCCGACGAGGCCTGGCTGGAGGGTGTCACCACGGTCGGTGTGACCTCGGGCGCCTCGGTCCCGGAGATCCTCGTGCAGGGCGTTCTGGACTGGCTCGCGGAGCGCGGCTACGCCGATGTCGAGGTCGTCACGGCCGCCGAGGAGAGCATCACCTTCTCGCTGCCCAAGGAGCTCCGTCGCGACCTGCGCGCCGAGGCCGCCGCGACTGCCGAGAAGTGACGCCAGGACACTGCCCGTAGCGTTGTTCTCATGCAGCGACACATTTTTGGTGTGGACATCGGCGGCTCGGGCATCAAGGGGGCCCCGGTCGACCTCCACCGGGGCGAGCCGGCCGAGGAGCGGCACAAGGTGCTCACCCCGCATCCGGCGACGCCGGACGCGGTGGCCGACGCCGTCAAGGAGGTCGTGGGCCACTTCGGCTGGTCGGGCCCGGTGGGTGTGACGTACCCCGGTGTGGTCACCGACGGTACGACCCGTACGGCCGCCAACGTGGACGCCGGCTGGGTGGACCGGGACGCCCGCCGGATGCTGAGCGAGCGGCTGGACCTGCCCGTGACCGTGCTCAACGATGCGGACGCCGCCGGGATCGCGGAAATGTCGTTCGGGGCGGGCCGGGGCCGTGGCGGCACGGTCATCCTGCTGACCCTGGGTACGGGCATCGGCAGCGCGATCTTCACGGACGGGCGACTCGTCCCCAACACCGAGCTCGGACATCTCGAACTGCACGGCCACGAAGCCGAGAAGCGCGCCTCCACCAAGGCCAAGGACGACGAACAGCTGAGCTGGCACCACTGGGCGCGGCGGGTGGAGAAGTACCTGGCCCATCTGGAGATGCTGTTCTCGCCGGAGCTGTTCATCATCGGCGGCGGGGTGAGCCGCAAGGCGGACAAGTTCCTGCCGCTGATCGAGGGCATCAGGGCCGAGATTGCGCCGGCGGCGCTCCAGAACAACGCGGGCATCGTGGGCGCGGCGATGGCGGCGTTCGGGCAGCAGGGGAGGGAGTCGGGCCAGGTGGGCGGTTTGACGGACCGCTCCGGGCAGTCGGACCGCTCCGGGCAGTCGCGCTCCGGGCAGTCGGAGCGCTCCGAGCAGTCCCACTGATCCGAGCCGCCGGGAGCCGCAGGGCCGGCCGAGCATCGAGCTGTCGGAGCCGCAGAGCGGTCGGGGCGGTCCGCGCGGTCCGGCTAGGTACAGCCGGGGCGACCAGGCACGTTCGGGGCGGCCGGCTAGGCGCGTTCGGGCTGGGGGCGCTCGGCGGGAGGCTGCTGGCCCCCGGGCGGGTCCTGCTGTGCGCGCCGGGCGGCCCCGGACCCCAGCTGCACCACCTTGCGGGCGCCGACCACCAGGCCCGCCGTCAGCGTCCCCCCGTACAGCCAGCCCGCCTGGAGCGCGAGCTGGGTGAACATCGCCATCACCTGGCTGCCGAAACCCCCCGAGCCGGCGGTGAGCGGCAGCAGCCCGGCGGCGAACGCGATCGGACCGCTGATCGGCGCGCTGAGCAGGTCCATCGACCGTACCCACAGGCCGCACAGCGCGCAGACCAGCAGGAACAGCAGGCCGTAGAAGACGGCGGAAGCGTCGAGGAGCAGCCGGTCGAGGGTGCCCACGGCGAGCATGGTCAGGACGGCGAACAGCCCGCAGCCGAGCCCGGTGAGCCGTGGGCCGGACACTCGCTGGATCTGCTGGAGCCGTTTCAGCGCGGCCAGGACCCGAGGGGCCGATCGCGGGGGCGTGGCGCGATAGACGGTGGTCGATTCCCGGCGGGGCCGGTGGGGTCCGTTCCGGGGGGTGTGCATGCTGGGTTGCTCCACCTGACCAACGTAGATCGCCCGGGGCGGCGAACCAGGTGTGGGACACGCGGTTGCGACCGGCTTGTCGCATTGTTCGGCCGATGGCCGGGTAGCGACGGGTGTCGCGCCCCTCGTACGTCCACGGGCGTGGGTCCGGGGAGCCGCCCCGTAGACTGGTTCACCGGCCCTGCCCGGGCCGGTCCCACTGATCTTCATCGCTTACGGGAAGTCGCCACGTGTCGCTCACGATCGGAATCGTCGGCCTGCCGAATGTCGGCAAGTCGACCCTGTTCAACGCCCTGACCAAGAACGACGTGCTGGCGGCCAACTACCCGTTCGCCACCATCGAGCCCCACGTCGGCGTCGTCGGCCTCCCCGACCCGCGCCTGGACAAGCTGGCCGAGATCTTCGGCTCCGAGCGCAGGCTTCCGGCCACCGTCGACTTCGTCGACATCGCGGGCATCGTGCGGGGCGCGTCCGAGGGCGAGGGCCTGGGCAACAAGTTCCTCGCGAACATCCGCGAGTCCGACGCGATCTGCCAGGTCATCCGCGCGTTCCAGGACGAGAACGTCGTCCACGTCGACGGCAAGGTCTCCCCCAAGGGCGACATCGAGACGATCAACACCGAGCTGATCCTCGCCGACCTCCAGTCCGTAGAGAAGGCCATCCCGCGCCTGACCAAGGAGTCCCGCCTCCAGAAGGACAAGGTCGCGGTCCTCGCCGCGGTCGAAGCGGCGCAGAAGATCCTCGAAGAGGGCCGCACCCTCTTCTCCGCGGGCATCAGCAAGGGCACCGAGCAGGGCACCCTCCTTCACGAGCTGCACCTGCTCACCACCAAGCCGTTCCTCTATGTCTTCAACGTCGACGAGGACGAGCTGGTGGACGAGGCATTCAAGGACGAGCAGCGGGGCCTGGTCGCCCCGGCCGAGGCGATCTTCCTCAACGCGAAGATCGAGTCCGAGCTGATCGAGCTGGCCGACGACGAGGCGCTGGAACTCCTCCAGGCCATGGGCCAGGAGGAGCCGGGCCTCACCACCCTCGCGCGCGTGGGCTTCGAGACCCTCGGCCTCCAGACCTACCTGACGGCCGGTCCCAAGGAGGCTCGCGCCTGGACGATCAAGAAGGGCGCGACGGCCCCGGAGGCGGCCGGTGTGATCCACACCGACTTCCAGAAGGGGTTCATCAAGGCCGAGATCGTCTCGTTCGGGGAACTGGTCGAGTGCGGCTCGATCCCGGAGGCCCGCGCGAAGGGCAAGGCCCGTATGGAGGGCAAGGACTACGTGATGCAGGACGGCGACGTGGTGGAGTTCCGCTTCAACGTGTGAACGGGTGAAATAACACCACGTTGGCGGCCTGGCAAACATGCAGGTCAGATGGGGTCGACTCTTCCGGGAGTCGGCCCCTCGCTGTAGGGTCCGCCGCATCCGGGGTCAACGACGATCACGAGGCAATCGAGATCGTCTCCAAGCACGGCAACGCCGTGCTCATCTCGGCCGAGGACTACGCGGCGCTGCGCGAGGGCTCGCACCTGTTGCGCTTGCTGGTCTCGTACCGGGGCGGTGTCGGGAGGTCTGCGCCACCCTCGGGTCTGCCCCTAGCGGGCTCGGCGTTCCGTGCCAGACGATGGTGAAGTGGATCACACGGCAGCGAGGCTCGAAGTCGCGCCGGTCAGCTCACGCAGCTTTTCGCGTGTCTCGGCATCGGTCGAGTACACCACCGTGCCGATCATTCCCCGCGTCAACAGCACCTTGTACGTGTTGCGAATCAGCCGGTCCACATCCGCGTCCGGAGCCGACTTCTTGAAGACCGGGTCCCTGGACGCCGTACGGTCGGTGACCCAGCGATCGCCGCGCCACACCAGGTCGGGGCCGATGATGACGCCACTCCAGTCGTACTCGAAGCCCTGCGCCGTGTACACGCAGCCCACTTGACCGAAACCGGCCGGATCGGTTGCCCACAGGGCGGCCGGAGGCGCGCCCCCGATGGCCCGGTCACCGAAGACGTTCCATGGGCGTTCCCACTCCCCGACGATGACATCTGCGGGCAGCGCCTGCCCGGGTGGGACCTTCTTCGTCCACTTCCAGCAGTAGCCCGCGGACATGCGCGCGCTGTATTTCTGTGAGCGGCGGTCGTCGAGGAACCCCTCCATCTCCTGCGGACCGTCCGAGACCATGAGCTGCATCTTGTCGTCGGGCTCCCATACCACAGGGCCACCCGGCTCAAGCCCCAACAGCCGTACCACCCACCGCAGATACGCATCGCTGCCACCGCACCGAAACTGGCTGTCCAGCGTCACCACCTGGCAGCGGAGCCCCTTCTTCGCAGCGGCCGCCTTGATCGCGGCGACCGTACCCATCTCGCCGGGCCGAACGACCTGATGCTCGTCCAGCAGGAATACCGGGACGCGCGCCGCGTCGATGAGTTCCTCGATCTGGGCTTTGCCGGTGCGGTTCGATGCCGGCGTGTAGCGGTTCGCCGATGTCTCCCGTATGCGGTGAGCTTCGTCACAGATCAGGACATCGAGACTGTTGCGCTCGGCGGTCATGAAGCTGTTGAAGTATTTGAAGAGATCCTGGACCTCACGCTTCCGAGCGCCCGCGACCTTTCTCATCGTCGTCGTGAACGAGCTGGAGCCCGTCGCGTGTAGCGCGGTGGTGCCCTGCCGGTACAGCTCACCGAGGAGCGACAGCGCGATGACGCTCTTGCCGGTGCCGGGCCCGCCGGTGACGACCACGACCTCCTTGTTGTCGGACTGCTTGGCACGGCGGACGGCATTGAGGACCGTGCGGTACGCGATCTGCTGCTCGTCCAGCAATACGAACTGCTCGCGTTCACGGACCTCTTGGGCGGCCACTGCCATGAGCTGCTTGGATGGTCCGATCTTCCCGTTGACGAGCTCGTCCGCGGCCGAAGCACCGGACTCGGCCCCCAGCTTCGCACGCAGAAAGTCGATGAACTCCCCGCGCCGCGCACCGATGAAGAGTTGACCGTACCGGTCTTGCTCGGCTTCGAATAGCCCGCTGACGCCGAACTCGGTGGCATTGTGCAGATACGCGGCGCCGCTGATGCGCTCCGGGTGCCCGGCCAGTGCTCCGTTGAAGGAGATGAGGTACTGGCAGTAGCCGCGCACCTGGTCGACGGGGTTGAGCACTGCCCGGGCGTATGCGTCGATGCGGCACAGCGATGGATCGTCGTCGTCCGGTTCGGCGCTGCTCCACTGCTTCAGCTCCACGACGACGTACGACGGCAGGCCGGTCTCGGGGTGCACCCCGGCCAGCACGGCATCGGCCCGCTTGCTGTTCAGCGGCAGCCCGTACTCCAGGAGTATCTCAACCTGCCCGAGCCCTGCCTCGTTGAGCACGCTCGCGAGTACGGGGATGCTCCGCTCCCACGAGCGGACCTCGGACGAACCAGGCTTGTGACCGTGCACGTGCACGAACTGCTCCGTCAGGCGGAGAAAGAGAGCACCGGAGAGACACTCGGCGGCGACCGCGGCGGCGGAGTCGCGGAACAGCAAGGGATGCCCCCAGGCAGCACGAAGGAACTCGTGCGGGTGGGGGCATGTCCTTGGTGACTCCGCCAGGCGGAGCGGAAGCCCGGCGGGCCGCAGCTACTACGGGATCAAGGCTACCTGTGACGTCTGCTGTAGGCGGGGGGCAGCTGTGATCCTTCAGCGGTGAGCCTCGGCTGGGCGCCGTCGTAGTGCTGCATGCCGATGGCGCCTGTGATGAGCCTGCGGAGTTCGTTGTGGGTTGCCGGGTCAACCGCGTAGACCACGGTGCCGACGACACCGCGGGTGAGGAGCACGTGGTAGGCGTTACGGATACACCGGTCGACGATCGCGTCGTCGACCGGGCCACGGAAGGCAGGATCGCGGGAAGCGGTCCGGTCCACCGTGAACTTCCCGTTACGGAACAGCAGGTCGGGGCCAATGATGACGCCGTTCCAGTCGTACTCGAAGGTCTGCGCCGTGTAGACGCAGCCGATCTGCCCGATTCCGCGGCGATCGGTCGACCACAGATCCGACTTCGGAGCGTTCGGCACACTGTGCTGCGGCTTCACATTCCACGGTCGGCGCCACTCCCCGATGTGCACGTCGTCGACGAGTTGTTCCCCGTCCGGGTTGCTCCACGGCCAGCAGAAGCCCGCGGTGACGCGTGCCGTGGCTCCCTCGAGGCCACGTTCTTGGATGAACTGCTCCATCTGCTCGGGGGAGTCGGCGACCGTGAGCGTCATCCGCCCGTCCGGTCGCCAGGTCACTGGATCAGAGGCATCCAGCCCCAGCAGCTGCTGGACCCAGTGCTGGTACCGCTTGCTGCCGCCCGCCCGGAACGTTCCCTCCAGATCTGTCACTTCGACCAGACAACCGCTGCCCTCGGCGAGCTCCTTGAGATAGCCGGCAGTGCCCACCTCGTCCGGGCGGATCGACTGGTGGTCGTCGAGCAGGAAGATCGGCACTTTGGCGGCCCTGATCAACTCAGTCGCCTGCGGCCGGTCGTCGTCCCGGAGTTCTTTCGGCGTCCAGCGGTATGTCGAGCTGCGCCGCATGCGGTGCGCCTCGTCGCAGATCAGGACATCGATGCTGTCCGGCGGTGTGTCGGTGAAGCTGTTGAAGTACTGGTACAGCCTGCGAGCCGCGTTGCGCTTGTTCGACATCTGGCCGTGGCGTGCCGTACTGAGCATGATCTCGCGCAGAGTCTCCGTGTACGCGTGGGATCCGCTGGCCAGTACGGCCTCGCGGCCCTTGAGCCCGAGCGCACGCTGCAACTCCAGGGCCACGGCGCTCTTCCCGCTGCCAGGGCCGCCCCGCAGGATGTAAACGCGTTTGCGGGCTGGATCGAGGGCAGGGCTGTGGGCGGTGTCGGCGTCGTAGAACAGTCCGACGTTGAAGCTGGTGAGGGGCGCGGTCTTTTCCAAGTGTCGGGTGATCCGGTCGACCGCGACGTACTGCTCGTCGAGGAGCGTGAGGCCGCCGCCGGTGACGGACCGCTGCCGCGCCACGTCGGTGACCTTGAGCAACGGGTCGCGGCGAGCCTGCTTCAGTGCGTGTGCGGCTCGTTTCCCGGACGCGGGGGCGAACCTTGAGGTGAGGACTCGCCGGAACCGATCCAGGTCGTCAAGCGTGTAGAGAAAACCGTGGTCGGTCTCGGGCAGATCGAACAGCGCCTCCACATCCGCGTCCCGCGCGTTGTGGAGCAGCGCCACCCCCATCAACCGATCGTCGATCTCCCGAAGATGGGGGAGGTAGCGCACCATGTACTCGCAGTAGCGCTGGACCTGCCGCACCGGATGCAACTTGTTCTTCCCGTCGCCGAACCCGAGGTTGACGGCAATCGGACACCGGGGATCGACCGTGGCATGCCGTACCTGCTTCAGCTCCACTGCGAGGTACGAGTCGGTTCTCGTGCCAGGATGCTGGCCACACAGCACTAGGTCGACTGCGGAATTAGTGTGTGGCAGGTCGACCTCGACCTGCACCTCCACTTCGTCGAGACCGCAGTCCAGTAGAGCCTTGACCACTATGGGGATGCTGTTGTTCCAGGAGGCGACATCGCCCTGATCGGCCGAGCGTCCCTTGCTGTCGGAATGCTCTTTGATCAGCTGCTCGGTGAGCGGAAGACGAGCCGATCCGGCCCGGGCAACGATGAGTTGACCGAGCTCGGCTGCGGACAGTTGCAGGAGCACGAAGGTTCCCCAGGCACGAAATGACTCGTGCGGGTGGGGGCATGTCCTTCGTGGCTCCACCGAAGCAGAGCGGAAGCCCGTCGGGCCGCAATGACGATCCGTAGATTAACCCGGGCTGTGGCGGGATGAGGGCGGGCCCCGGAGACCCGCCCCGCCGCCCGGCTCAGCCGAGGCGGTGCACCACGGCCTGCGCCAGCGCCCACATCAGGTTCGAGCCGAGGCTCGCCGTGATGCCCACCAGGACATCACGGACCCAAACGCGGTGCTGGGGCGTGTACTCGACGGCAGCCATAGAAATGCGTCCCCTTCGGTTGTGACCGGTGACGGATGCCGGATGGCTCCCGCCGGGAGCGCACCATGGGGCTGCGTCACCGAACCGAAAGGGCCTACGTGTCCGCAGGCTATGTCGCGTAATTCCTCCGGGGAGGACACGCGGTGCAGGCTTACGCTAGCTGACGACTGGGCTCCCTGGTCAAGGAGTTAATGCTGAGGAAGCCCCGTCAGACGGCGACGGACAGGTTGGGTCAGCACCTCACCCGTTCCCTCGCGGTCGAGCAGTAGAGCTGCGACCGTCGCCGCCGCAGCGTTCAGGCGGTACGGGTGCTCGGACGACCCCGCCGGCGCGGCCGTGGCCGGTTGGTTCTGATCCATTTCTGTCGCAGGTGCGGCAGGTCATCGAGGATTGAACCCGCGAGCGCCGCATCGCCGCTGTCCTGCATGGGGCGGCCAAGGGGACGTGTGAGCTGCATGGTGCTGGGATAACACTCCCGTGCTGGGAGCGTGCTGGGACGGCCTTCGCAAGAACCGCATCTTCGCAGGTGGGAGTTCTGTGTTCGATGTCCCCTCAACGTCTGATCTGTCCGACGAAAGGCCGTCTGACCTGCGGTGGAGCGGGGCGGGCGGCCTGTGCGGTCCGCACAGAGTCCGCAGCGTTCTGGATGAGTCCGGCGCGGCGGGGGTGATCCTCAGGCCGCACCGGCGGCCGTATCGCCCAGCTGAGCCTCGGCTGCCTCGCGCTGCAGCCCGATACCCGCCCCGCCACGGCCGACGATCGGGGCGGCTGGGCAGTTCATGCCGTTGGGCTGCCCAGAGGCCTCGCCCGAGCGGTGCGTTATGTCGATCTGGTCTCGTCGACGATCTTGACCTCTCGCGCCTTCTCCGGGTAGTTGTCCAGCGCGAACGATCCATAGCTGGGCCTGCCCGCCCGTTCGTACGTGCAGTACACGACCCCGGTGCTGGTCGGCCGTGCGCCGGTGAGCTTGAACGCGGCGGGCGCGGTCCCCTCGGCGAAGAGCCGCTTGCCGGTGCCGAGTGCCACCGGCTCGATCAGCAGCCGGTACTCGTCGACCAGATCGTGCTGCTGCAGGGTCCTGATGAGGTTGCCGCTGCCCTGGACGTTGATCTCGCCGACGGAGCGCTTCTTGAGCTCGGCGACGGCTTCGGCGGCGTCACCTTGGAGCAGATGCGAGTTGTTCCACTCCACCTTGTCCAGGGTTCGCGAGGCCACGTACTTGGGCATGGCGTTGAGCTTCGTGGCCACCGGGTCGTTCTCGTCGGTGATGTGCGGCCAGTGGGCGGCGAAGATTTCATAGGTCTTGCGCCCCAGCAGCAGGGACTCCATTCCGGCGAACTGCTCGACCATGATGGGGCCCATGTCCTCGCCGAAGTAGGGGACCGACCAGCCGCCGTGCTCGAAGCCATCCTCGGTGTCCTCGTCCGGTCCACCGGGGGCCTGCATGACGCCGTCCAGGGACACGAACGTCGATACGACCAGCTTGCTCATCTTCTTCTCCTCTCGAGGAGGTGGCGGAAGGGCATGCACCTGGTCGGACTCGCTGGCGCGGAAAACTCATCGTTCCTTCCCAGGTCAGCGTCTCACGGCCTCGTCGGCGGGGCATGCGTGAGGAGGAGCTGCAGGTAGTCGCGTTCATCCTCACCGCCCTGCCGACGCAGGCCCTCTCGTCCGACTGGTCAGGACGGCGCGCCGGCCAGGACTTCCACCTTGCCGGTGTCGAGCGAGTAGTAGGCGCCGACCACGGCGAGGGCGCCCTTTCTCACGAGTGGGGCCAGGTCCCGGTTGGAGCGCAGGCCGTCCGAGACCAGCTTGACCTGGGCGCGGGCCATGGTCTCGACCGGGTGGGCACCGCCTTCCCGGACTGCCCGCTGGTACGCGGGCCGCAGAGCCTTGGCGATCGCCTCCAGGTTGCCGGGCAGCGGTTTGCCGTCACGGATGGACTTGTACGCGGCCTCGACGGCGCCGCAACGCTGATGCCCGAGGACCACGATGAGCGGAGTGCCACTCGTCATGGGCCCGTACTCCACGGAACCCGTGACCACCGGGCCGACCGCCTCCCCGCCCGTGCGCATCACGTAAAGGTCACCCAGCCCGGTGTCGAAGAGGAGTTCAGGCGGCACCCGGGAGTCGATGCACGAGAGGATCGCCCCGAAGGGTTTCTGCTTCTGGGCCACGAACTGGCGCCGGTTCGGATCCCGGTCGGGATGGCGAAGGTCTCCGCTCACCCAGCGCTTGTTGCCGTCCATCAGTCTCGCGAATGCCGCGGCGGGAGTGACCGGCTGCGCTTTCGGCGAAGCGCTGGGCGCCGGCGGGGCGGCGCTCGTCGATGAGCACCCCGCAACCGCGACCGTGCCGACCGCAAGTCCGCCGGCGAGCAGATCTCTGCGATTCGGATGTCCGGCTCTGTCCATCGGTCGTTCCCCTCAGTCCGCTGAGACGCATCCGTATGTCTTGACCAGGGCGATTGTTCAGCGCGGTGTGGGAGCCCGACGGCAGGCGCCAGCGCGCGTGGGCCGCTTTGCCGCAGACGGCCCACAGAACCGGCTCGGGCGGCGGCTTGAGCGCCTGATGTGCGAGACGGGCCCGCAAAGCGTGAGCCCGGGCCACGGGATGGTCAGTGCCGGAACCAACCCCTGTGTCCCAGCGTCCGTACCCCGCCCCGTCTCCCGTAGGTGCTGATGGTGCAGGCGACAGCCGACACCGCCGGTGAGATCGACTGGTACTTCACCGGTTCCTCACCCACCGGATGAGCCACTCCATGAGCGCGGATGGTCCGCGAGTTCCGCGATCACCTGGGCGTGGCACGGCTCGGGGGCGCACCAGCAGCCGAGTCTGCTGCCGCGCAGCCCGGGGAGGAGCGCGAGGAGGTCCGGGCGGTCCAGCAGGTATGCGCGGTACTTCTCGACGACCTCCTCGCGGGTGCCGTCCGGGCCGGGGCGGTACGGGCTGGCCAGTGGGGAGCCGTCGAGATGCCAGCCGCCCCGGTGCATGGCGCGTCCGACGTAGACCACATCCGCGTAGGCCGGGTCGTCGCGGTGGCCTTTGAGATTGACGACCGTGGTCCTGGACATGCCGTGATCCTCCGGTCTCAGTCCGTGCCCGGCTGTGCGAAGACCGCGCACGCCGTGGGGGCGTGCACCAACACCTTGCCGTCGGTGGCACCCACCGCTCGTGCCTCGGCGGTCGCCGTCGTACGGGTCATGTGGATGACGGTACCCACGCAGCGCGGGGCATCGGCGAACACCGGGCGGACGGTCGGCGGCGTTGTACCCGCTGCGGATCCTGCCGCGCGACCGTACGGGGGCAGCACGGCGGGGGCGCTGCGCGGCCGGTGACGCACTGCTGCGGAGTCGCTGACGCACCGCTCCGGAGTCAGCGTCCGCCCGTGGGCCGCTGCGGTCCCAGGACGGGGTTCCCTTCCTGTTCGTGGTCGCCCCGGTCCGCTTCGTGGTCGCACCGGTCCGCGTGCGGCCAGGGCGAGAAGCGTCCGTCCGCGTGTTCCACCAGGAGCCGCTTGCCGTGTGCCAGCACGCCGATCGGCCGCAGCCCGCACAGACTCGCGCTGGTGTAGGCGGCGCTCAGGCTGTTGAGGTCGTGGACCAGGCCGATCTTGAACAGGGACCGGGTCTCCGCGATGGCCTCGTGGTCGCCTGCCCGCATGACCACGCGCAGTTCGGGCGCGACTGCCAGCGCGGCCACGGACACCGCGATGTTGTCCAGGTCGTCCGAGGCGACGGCGGCCATCGCCTTCGCCTTGTGGAGGCCGAGCTTCCGCAGTACGAACCTGTCCTGCGCGTCGGCGACGACCACCGGCACGCCGAGTGCCCTGGCCAACCGGAGCTTGGGGGCCGCCGGGTCCCGTTCCACGGCGACCACTCCGATGCCCAGGGCCTGCAGCTGGGTGCAGAGCCGCAGACCCACCTGTCCGAGCCCGACGACGATCACGTGGTCCGCACGGGGAAGCGTCCGGGACCCCACGATGCCGACCGAGCGCGGGGCCAGCAGACGGTCGACCATGCCGGCGGTGAAGACAGCGGTGAAGACGAGGGTGAGCAGCATCGCGATGACGGAGAACACGAGGTATCCGGTGTCCGGGCCGTGCACGGACGCGGGGCCGACGGTGGACACCGTCCGCGTCGCCTCGAACAGCGCCTCGACCGGAGGACGGTGATGGAGCGTCACCAGCCAGGCCCAGTCCGACAGCAGCACCCCGAGCAGCCCGGCGAGGCCCGTCAGCATGATCCGCGAACTGCCGTCGTGCGGCCGCAGTTGACCCCGGATCCTCCCCATCCACGCCCGGAACCTCATGGAGCGCCGCGGCCGGTACGGAGCGAGGCGAACGCCGCCTTCCTCCCAGCGCGCGGCGACATGGCCGGAGGACGTACGGGTGAGCGCCAGCAGCTCCGGCTCGACACACGCGGCGAGGAAGGTCGGCGCGACGACATCGGCCGGAGAGGTGACCCGGCAGTTCGGGACCACGCGTACGAGCTGCTCGGCGACCGTACGGTCGAAGATCGTCACCACCAGCGGGACGTGCGGGCGGATGTGCTCGACCGCGAGCGCGTAGCGCAGCGACTCGACGTCGCCGAGCAGGATCGCGACGCCGGCCACCTCCCGGTCCAGCGCCCGGCGCAGATCCTCGTCCGTGGGCTGCGTCAGATGGCGTACGGCGTGACCGGCCGACTGGAGCGAACCGCAGACCCGGCGTGCCATGTCGCTCCCGATCACGACGAAGTACCGCCCCGGTGCCCCGCCCCGGACGGGCGGGGCACCCGCGGCAGCCGGCTCGCTAAGCGCGCCGCCGCGCGGCGGATCAGAGACTGAAGCAGCAGTCATCGGACCGATAGGGATCGCAGGCCAGGCACCGCAGGTCCCGGCACCCGCGGCAGCGGATCAGCGGATGCCCGCAGTGACAGCCGTGACCGGCTGCGGCGGGGGAGGGGCGCGCGGGCACCCGGTCGGGGGCGCTCACCGCTCGTCCCCCTGGTCTCCGGTGTCGGGGGCTGAGGCCGCACCCGCTGTGGAGGCGGTTCCCCCGGCGGGCCCGGGATCACTGCCGCCGAGGACCGCGCCGACCGGCTTCTCTCCCACCGGCACCTCTTCGGTCGGTTCCGCCCCGGCCAGTCCCAGCTTGGAGTGCCGGTAGCCGTAGAGGCCGTAGACGGCGAGCCCGATCAGGAACCAGGCCAGGAACCGCAGCCAGGTCAGCGGCTGAAGCTGTGCGACGAGCCACAGCGAGAACCCGATGCCCACGATGGGGACGAACGGCATTCCGGGGCAGCGGAAGCTGCGCGGGAGGTGCGGAGAGCGGTACCGGAGGATGATCACCGCGACCGAGACCACCACGAAGGCCAACAGGATGCCGATATTGGTGAGTTCGGCGACCTCCTGGATCGGCATGAGACCGGCCAGGGCCGCCGACACGACGCCGATGAACCAGGTGGGCCGGTGCGGCACCTCGGTACGCGGATGCACCTTCGCGAACCAACCGGGAAGCAGACCGTCCCTGCTGATCGCGAACCAGATGCGGGACGCGCCGAGCATGAAGGAGAACAGCACCGTGAGGATCCCGACAATCGCGCCGACCGCGATGATGTCCGCGAAGCCGGGCAGGCCGACCGCTGCGAAGGCCGAGGAGAAGGCGCTCTCCGAGTCGATCGTGTCGTAGCGCTGCATACCCGTCAGCACGGTGCAGGCGAGCAGGTAGAGCGCCATGGCGATGCCCAGCGAGAGCAGGATCGCCTTCGGCAGATTGCGCTGCGCGTCCTTCGACTCCTCCGCCGCCGTGCTCATCGCGTCATAGCCGAAGACCGCGAAGAACACGGTCGCCGCTCCGGTGACCACACCACCGAACCCGTACGGCAGGAACGGGGTGAGGTTGCCGGACTTCACATAGAACGCGCCCACCACGATGACCGCGATGACAATGGCGATCTTGACGAACACCAGGATGGTCTCGATCCGCGCGCTGGTCTTCATCCCGCGGTTGAGCAGCCAGGCGATCAGCAGGCACAGCAGCGCGGCGAACAGGTCGATCCGGTGCCCCGACCCGGTGCCCGGAGCGCCGAGCATCCACACCGGCAGATCGAGGCCCAGGCCCTGGAGGAGGAAGGAGAAGTAGCCGGAGATGCCGATGGCCACCACGGCGACGATCGCCGTGTACTCCAGCAGCAGGTCCCAGCCGATCAGCCAGGCGACGACCTCACCGAGGACGGCATAGCTGTAGGTGTACGCGGATCCGGAGCGCGGGATGAGCCCGGCGAATTCGGCGTACGCGAGCGCCGCGGTGGCGCTGGCGATGCCGGCGATGATGAACGACAGGCTCACGGCGGGACCCGCTGTCCCGTTGGAGACCGTCCCGGCGAGGGAGAAGATCCCCGCGCCGATGATGGCACCGAGCCCGATCGCGGTGAGCTGCCAGAGACCGAGCGTGCGCTTCAGACCCGAGGATTCACCCCCGCCGGGTCCGCCGGGTCCGCCGGGTCCGCCGGGCCCGCCCGAGATCGGCTGGCGGCGGAAGATGCCGGTACGGGGACCGGCTCTGCCTGTGGTGCTCATGGGTCACTCCCATCGGATGGTGGTGCGAGCGTCCCGCTCGCGACCGCCGCGGCCCGGGTGTGCCGGGGCCGCGTCCCGCGGCCGTTCTCACCCCGTGGTGGGGGTACCGGTGTCGGAAGGGGGACGAAGATCTTCCTTGCCGGCCCTGGGACCGGCCCGGCGGGGCAGGTTGTGCTCCCGCCGGGCTCGTCACTGGTGCACGAGGCCCTTCCACTGCCCTCCGGACGGCTTGTTGCCCGACGGTGGTGGCGATTGCGCCCCCGGACGGGGCATCAGGGGCGTCCGCAGCCGGCCCGGCAGGACCGGGACCACCATGAACGCCGTGCCCCGTACGCGTAGTACACAGAAGGAAGGTAGGAGCGCGGCACGGGCCGGACCCATCGACAGGTGCCACACGTTCCGGCCGCGTATTGCGACAGATGCTCAAAGTCGGCCGGGCGGGGCGGTGGGTATCGTTCCTCATGAGTTCCCGGTGGGCATGACCGGCCGCGACTGATGGCGACCGGCTGCGACTGACGGCGACCCGTTGCGTTCGGCCGCGACCGGCGCGGGGCTCGGCCGCTCCGCCCGACGCCGGGCCGTAAGGGATCGAAACGCTATGAGGCCCGAGTTCCAGGACATCGTCGACGAGGTCTCGCGGCTGCTCGGGGCACCCGCGATCCTCGAGGAGCGCAGCCTGGCCCTGATCGCCTTCTGCGCGCACGACCGCGAGATCGACAGCGTGCGGGAGCGGTCCATCCTGCAACGGCAGTCCACTCCCGAGATCCGGGAACGGTTCGAGAGTTTCGGCATCAGCACCGCCACCGGCCCCGTCCGCATACCGGCGGACCCGCGGTCCCGGGTGATGGCACGGCTGTGCCTCCCCGTCCGCTGGCAGGGAGTGACCTACGGATACCTGTGGCTGCTCGACGACGGGCGGGAGATCGGTGAGGACCGGCTGCCGCGCGCGATGTCGCTCGCCGCGCGGGCGGGCGCGCTGATGGCCACGGAGCTGCGCTCGCGGGAGGACCTCGGATACAAGCTTCGCGACCTGATCTCCGTCTCCTCGGACATCCGGGAGCAGGCCGCCATGGAGATCAGCGACCTGGGGTACGTCCCGCGAGGGGTCCCGGTAGCCGCCGCGGTCCTGCGGTACCGGGCCGCCGAACGGGAACCCTGGAACAGCCGGCCGGACGGCGACAGCCCGCAGGAGCCGCACAGCCGGGAGGCCCTGGCGACGAATCTGTGGCGGCTGCCGAGCAATGTGCTCGCCCACCTCGGCCCCGACCACACCGTCCTGCTGGTCCCGCTGGACGACCCGGACGACCTCTCTCCCGCCCGCGCCGTCGTGCGCCGCGTGTGGGAGCTGGACGCCGAAGCGCCCGGCCCGCGCGGCGGGCGGCCCCGGTCCGTACTGCTCGCGGGTCTGGGCGATCCCCGGCCCGATCTGGGACAGGCCCACGCGAGCTGGCAGGAGGCCCGGCTCGCCACCCGGATCGGCGAGTTCCTGCCGAACCTCGAGCCGGTGGTGGAGTGGGGGCGGCTCGGCGTCTACCGGCTGCTCGCGCGCATCCCGCAGAACGAGCTGCGCGACTCGACGCTCGACCCGGCCGTACGCCGCCTGTTCGACTGCGGCGACCCCGAGCTGATCCGCACCGTCGAGGTCTACCTGGACGAGGCCGGCAACGCACAGCGGTCCGCCGCGGAGCTGGCGGTGCACCGGCAGACGCTCTACTACCGGCTCCACAAGGTGGAGCAGATCACCGGGCTGAGCCTGTCGGCGGGCGACGACCGGCTGGTCCTCCACCTCGGGCTGAAGATGGGACACCTCTTCGGGCTGCTGCCGGTCTGATGCCCTGAGCCCGGCCCGGCAACCGGGGCGGTCACCGACCGTCCGGGTGCCGGGATCCGGCGCGACAGGGGGACCCGGTTTCGGCTGAAATCCGTTGCACTGGCCACGGATCCGGACGGCGCCCACGGCCCGCAGGCCGCTCCCTGACGGCCCGCCGCGCCGTTCACCCTCCCTTGGCACATGCTGGTGATACGACGAGTGTGCCGGCGTCCGTACCTGGAGGACGCAGATGGGTGAGGAAGCCCCGGGCCCGGACGGAATGCCCCGGTCCGGTGACCGAGCCGGGAGCGGGTGGGGTACGGAGGACGAGTGCGCCATACCCTCCCGCCTCGCCCCGGTCCTGGTGGAAGCCGTACGGGCCGGCGGTGGCTACGGCGGCGGTATCTATCTGCGCTCGCGCGACCGTCGAACGCTCGTGCTGTCCCTCGTCGCCGGGCTGCCCCGCTCCGTGGTGAGGTCCTGGTGGCGGGTCCCGGTCAGCGGCGCTCTCCCGGCCCCCGAGGCGTACCGGACGGAGCACCGTATCCGGCTCTCCGACGAGGGCGAGACCATGCGCCGGTACCCGCAGATGGCGGCCGGCCTGCCCTATCCGTTCGCCTCCGCCTACCTCCCCCTCACGGTGAACGAGGAGGTGGTGGGCGTTGTCATGATGATGCGGTCCACCTCGGGCGGCAGGGGAGGGGAACCGGTCGAGCAGGCATGGGTGGACGCCGCCGCCGAGGCGATGGATGCCTCCGTCACGGGCCTCGATCTGAACAGCCGCACCATCGAGTACGACGGCGAGCCCGTCAGCGTACGGGTGCCCGCGGCCGAGGGGATCGGGGCGCGGGTGGGCCTCATCGAGTGGAACCTCGGCACCGGCGAGTACTCCGCCGATGCCGAGGCCTGCGCGATCCTCGGCACCGACCCGGAGAACTCCGTCGGCACGATCGCCGGCCTCGAGAGCCGTATCTCCCCCGAGGACGTCCACGAGCTGCGGGAGGTTCGGCAGGAGGCGGAGAGCGTCGGCTGGGTCCGCGCCCGCAGATTCCGGGTGCTCGACACACTCCCCGACGGCGAGGTCACCCACCGGCCGGTCGAGCTGTTGGGCCGCGTCGTCGCGAGGCCCCCGTCCTCGGATACGGCGCCCCAGGTATTGATGGGAGCCGTCGTGGACCTGGGCCCCGGGGCCACAGCGGCCGAGGCGGCCGAGCGCCTCCCCGACGGGGTCTTCTCCCTCGACCAGGACGGCCGGGTCACCTACGCCAACCACCGCTGCGAGCAGCTGCTGGGCTACGGACGGGAGGAACTGCTCGGCCGTTACCCGTGGGAGGTGCTGACCTGGCTGTCGGACCCCAGTTACGAGGACCGCTACCGGGCGGCGATGCTGTCGCAGGAATCCACGTCGTTCCTGGTACGGCACCCCGGCGGCGTATGGCTCGCTTTCATCCTCTACCCCGATGTGCGCGGGCTGACCGGCCGGGTCTTCCCCACAAGCGTGCCGGAGGAGCACGACGAGTCGGCCACGGGCGGGCAGTTCCGGCCGCATGCCGCCCCCACCGGGACCGGGCTGGTCTCCCCCACCCGCGCAGGCGCCCTCTACCACGTGGTCCAGATGGCCAGCGTGCTCACCGAGGCGGTGACCGTACGGGAGGTCTGCGAGGCCGTCGCCGAACAGCTGCTGCCCGCGTTCGGCGCCCAGGAGCTCGCCCTCTACGTGGTCCGGGACCGGCGCATGCACCTGATGTGGGAATCCGGCTACCCGGAGGGCTTTCTCGATCGGTTCGAAGGCGTGTCGCTCGACGCGCACCTGCCCGGTGTCGAGGCCCTGACCTCGGGCATTCCCATCTTCTTCGAATCGGCCCGCCACCTCGCGGCGGCCTACCCAGGCATCGCCATGGACCGTATGCAGGCCTGGGCCTTCCTGCCGCTCATCGCCTCCAGTCATCCGGTCGGCTCCTGCATCATCGGCTACGACACACCGCACACCTTCACCGCCGACGAGCGCGCCGCGATGACCGCCCTCGGCGGCCTGGTCGCCCAGGCCCTGGAACGCGCCCGGCTCTACGACGCGGAGTTCACCCTCGCCCGAGGACTGCAGGACGCCCTCCTGCCGCACCGGCTGCCCCCGGTCGCGGGCCTGCGGACCGCCGGCCGCTACCTCCCGGGCACCCAGGGCATGGAAATCGGCGGCGACTGGTACGACGTGATCGTGAGCAGCCGCGGAGTCGCGCTCGTCATCGGCGACGTCGAAGGCCACAACGTCGCCGCCGCCGCGGTGATGGGTCAGCTGCGCAGCGCCGTCAACGCCCTCGCCACCAGCGACAGCACCCCCGAGGAGGTCCTCCGCAGGACCAACCGGCTGCTCGCCTACCTCGACGCGGGCGTCTTCGCGACCTGCTGCTACATCGAACTCGACCCGAGGACGGGCCGGGGTCTGGCCGTACGGGCCGGGCACCCGCCGCCACTGGTCCGCCGCGCAGACGGGAGCACCGAAATGCTGAACGTGGTCGGCGGCACCCTGCTCGGCGTCGACCCCGACGCCGTGTACCCGGTGACACAGATATGGCTGGAGCGCGGCGCCGTGCTGGCGCTCTACACCGACGGGCTCGTCGAGCAGCCGGGCCACGACATCGAGGCGGGAGTCGATGCAGTGCGCGTCAGCCTCGCCGATTCGGAGCCGGAGGAGCTGGAGATCATGGCCGACCGGCTCGTACAGCAGGCGCGGCGGGCCACGGACCGGCCCGATGACGTGGCGCTGCTGCTCACCGTCTACGACGGCAGGTGACCACGTCGGACGGGGCGGGGGCGGCCGGCCTCAGCGCCGGCCGCCCATCAGCTCCCCGAGTCCGGTATGCAGATCGTCCAGATTCATCACGGGCTGGACCTGGACCTCGGCCCCGAACTCCATGAAGAAGGTCTCGGTGACAGCCGGCAGCTGCGAGGACCTCTCCATGTCGAACACGATGAAGACGCTCCGCTCACCCTTGTCGGAGAAGAAGTAGGCCGCTTCCGGCCGGAGGGCCTCGAGCGCCGACATCAGCGTCCTCTCCATCGTGCCGTTCCTGATCGCCCGGTTTCCCGTCTCCGTCGCTATCCGGGCCCTCAGGAGCATGCGCACGGAACTCACCTCTCCCGGCGGACCGGGACAGGCGCTCCGTCGCGCTCGGAGGTCCCGATCACGCGTCTCACCTCCAGCGTCCTCCCGTGTGATCGGTGCCGCAACGGCCGCCGCCGGCTGCGTCCGCTCCCCGCTGCCCTGTCGCCCCACCGTCCCTCTCCAGGTCAGCCGCGCGTGTCGGGCCGCTGCGCCGATCGGAGCAGTCCGCGTGGTGGCCCTGGTCAGGACGGGAAGTGTGGGCCCGACGGGCCCCCGCGGCCCGGGCGAGGAGGCGGCCATGGCGCTGCGGCGAAGCGTCGGGCGGTGGCTGATCGTCGCGGTGCTGCTCCTGCTCGCCGCGCTGGAAACGCTGCTGCTCGTGCTGGTGTTCGTGCCCCTGCCCCGCCGGCCGCTGCTGGCGGCCGCCTCCGTACTGGCCGGATCGTGGAGCACCGCAGTGCTGGCCGCCGCCGCGCTGCCGGGCTTCCTGCTCGTACGGGCCGTCTGGCACAGCCGGGCGCGTTGGGCGGCCTGGATCGCGCTGGTCACCTCGGCCGCGGCGCTGCTGAGCGCCTTCGCCCCGTATGCCGCGGCCTGGCGGACCGCGTACGACCACGGCGAAGGGCTGGCCCTGGCGGACCAGTTCGCCGGGTCGAACTACGCACTCGAGCCCGACCGCGACCGCAGCCTGGTCTACGCGCGCGTGGGCAGGCACCGGCTGAAAATGGACGTCTGGCTGCCGCCGGGAAGCGCGCCGCGCACACCGCGCCCGGCGGTCGTATGGGTGCACGGCGGCGGCTGGGAGTCCGGTCACCGCAGCCAGACCCCACGCTGGAACGAGTGGCTCAACGACCGCGGTTACGCCGTCTTCGACATCGAGTACCGGCTCGCGCCGCGGGCCACCCAGCTCCAGCAGATCAGCGATGTGAAGTGCGCGATCGGCTGGGTGCGCGGGCACGCCGCGGAGTACGCCGTCGACCCCGACCGGATCGTCCTCGCCGGCACCTCGGCAGGCGCCAACCTCGCGCTCTCCGCCGCGTATACGGCCCGGGACGACCGGCCGAGGGCGTCCTGCCCCGCCTCCCGGGACGCCTCCGTACGGGCCGTGGTGTCGTTCTACGGGCCCACCGACATGGCCGGGATGATCGCCGGCCAGGAGAACCCGGGGGACCCGGCGGTCCGCCGCTTCATGGGCGGTTCCTACCGATCGGCATCCGACAGCTTCCGGCTGGGCTCGCCCGCGCAGCTCGTACGGGCCGATGTGCCGCCGACGCTGCTGCTGCACGGCAGCCACGACCGGATCGTGCCGGTGGAGCAGGCGCGCGAGCTGGACAAGCGGCTGACCGCGGCCGGGGCGGTGCACGAGTACGTCGAGATTCCCTGGGCGGACCATGCCTTCGACTACAACTGGGGCAACTGGGGCACGCAGATCGCCAGGCCCGTGCTGGCGCGTTTCCTACGGTCTCATCTGCACTCTTGACCAAGATCACAACTTCAGGTGAAACTCTGGCCTGCGCTTGCAGTCGACCACCCTCGGTTGCCAGGGTGTTGCAGAATGTCAACCTTGGGAGGGGCACGTGCCTTTCGGTGAGCAGCCTGCGTACCTCCGGGTCGCCGGCGACCTGCGGCAGAAGATCGTCGACGGCTCGCTGCCGCCGCACACCAGGCTCCCCTCCCAGGCCCGCATCCGTCAGGAGTACGGCGTCTCCGACACCGTGGCGCTGGAGGCGCGCAAGGTGCTGATGGCCGAGGGCCTGGTCGAGGGCCGCTCCGGCTCCGGGACGTACGTCCGGCCGCAGCTCGTACCGCGCCGTATCGCCCGCACCGGCTACCGCGCGGCGGGCGACTCCAGCCCCTTCCGCCAGGAGCAGGCCGACGAGCGGGTCAACGGCACCTGGGAGTCCGGCAGTGAGCAGGAGGAGGCGACCGAGGAGGTCGCGGCGCGGCTGGAGATCGAACCGGGGGACCGGGTGATGCGTACCCGCTACCTCTACCGGGCGGAGGGCGAGCCGGTGATGCTGGCCACCTCCTGGGAGCCGCTGGCCGTCACCGGCCGTTCGCCCGTCATGCTGCCCGAGGAAGGGCCGCTGGCCGGGCACGGAGTCGTCGAGCGGATGGCCGCCATCGACGTGATTGTGGACAACGTGCTGGAGGAGATCGGCGCGCGGCCGGGGCTGGCGGAGGAGATCCTCGCCCTGGGCGGAGTGCCGGGGCATGCGGTGCTGGTGGTCGCCCGTACGTTCTTCGCCTCGGGGCGGCCGGTGGAGACGGCTGACGTGGTCGTCCCGGCCGACCGCTTCCGGATCTCCTACCACCTGCCGGTGAAGTGACCGATGGGCGGACAGTGCGGTCCGCCTGCTGTGACCGGGAGTCAGCCACAGGTCAGCTGACTCAACTGGGCGGCAATCGCCTCTTGCGAACACCTGACACCTGCGTTTCCTGCTTCCCCGTCCGTACCCGCAACACCGCTTCGTCGGAAGCGGGGGCGCCGGACCACAGGAAGGCAGCGATGACGGATACCGCGACACCCGTGGAGGCACCCGACGGCGCCCCCATGCCCGGGGCGCGTCCGGCTCCTTCGGCGGTACGGAAGGGGTGGGCTCGGGCTTCTCCTGGATCCGCTTCAGACTCGGTACCGGGATTTCGCTGTCGCCGATCGCTCAAATCGGTGAGCAGGCCGACTGCTTGCGCTTCACGTCTCCCAAAGCGGAGGCGAACAGACGGCGTTGAAATCGGGCCGTACTCGCCGCGGGGCCCGGCTGGGTGGTCATCGGGGCCGCCGAACAACTCGGCGGTGCGTCCCTCGCCCCGTACGAACCCGGTCGTGGGTTCAGTCGAGGGCCGCGGGGAGCTCCGAGGGCGAGGCCGTGGGCATCACCGCCGTACCTCGTGCCCCCGCATCCCTGTGATTCCGTACGTCGGTGAAGGCCCGCCTTGCCCGGATCGGCGAGGCGGGCCTTCGCTAGTCCAAGTTCGAACGTGTGGCCGGATGCGTACCTCTTCGTGAAAACGTGTATCCGGTGAGTGAAGGTCGGGCGTAGGGTCGGGCATATGCGGATTGCGGTTTCCTTAAGGACCGGGAGGGCGCTGTGCGTCCGGGCGCACACGACGACGCGAGGGGCGGAGCGGTGACCGACAGCGGCCCTCTCCTGCCATGGCTGGTCATACGCCAGGACGACAACGGCAATCGCTATCGCGTGGGGCGCTATGCCACCCGGTCGGAGGCCGAGCGAGTCGCCGACCGGCTCGACGCGAACGCTCCCGGACAGGTCTATACGGTCGAGAGGGCGGGACGCAGGACGTCGTCGGCGTAGCCGCTCCCGTTCTGCTCGGGTCGGCACCGACGCTCGCGCGCAGCGGCACCCGAGAGCGCGCCACCCAGAGAGCGCGGCTTCCCGACCGTGGGTCGGCCCTCGCGGATCCGCCAGGGCGGACCCACACTGCCGGGACCCCCGCGCCGTAAGGTTTGCCGCGTGACCGAAGACGAGACGTGCATCGTGGTCGGCGCGGCGCTCATGGACCGGGGCCGGCTGTTGGCCGCGCGCCGCAGCGCCCCACCCGCCCTCGCCGGACGCTGGGAGCTGCCGGGCGGCAAGCTGGAACCCGGCGAGACGCCGGAGGAAGGCCTCGTACGCGAGCTGCGCGAGGAGCTGGGCGTCGAGGCGGAACCGCTCGCACGGATTCCGGGGGAGTGGCCGCTCGCACCTGGTTACGTGCTCCGGGTCTGGACGGCCCGCCTGGTGGCGGGCGAACCGCAGCCGTTGGAGGACCACGACGAACTGCGTTGGCTCACGCCGGACCGGTTGGACGAGGTCGAATGGCTCGACCAGGACCGCCCCGCGGTCGAGGAAGCGGCACGGCGACTGGCGGCGGACTACGGGCGGGCGCCGGGATGATCACATGGGCTTTTCGTGCCACAGTGTGTCAAATGTGGCGATAGCAGGCTCCGGATAGCGGGTATGTCCCCAGTAGCCATCCCGAAAACCCCCCGATACCGGACAGTGGGGTCTGCCATCGGTCTGGAAGTGGTCGGCGTGAGCGACACCGCAGGGGCCTCCGAGTCCGTACCGCCTGCCCTCTGCGACCCGTCGGACGACCGCTGCGCCGAGTGGAGCTTCCCGGCCGAGCCGGATTCCGTACGCACCGCCCGGTCCGTCGTCCGCTCGACCCTCAATGAGTGGGGCCTGAACGCTGTTGGCGACGTGACCGTATTGCTGGTCAGTGAACTCGTCACGAACGCGCTGCGTTATGCGAGCGGCCCCATCGGCGTCAGCATCCGGCGCCTCCGGAACGACGCACTGCTCGTCGAGGTGTCCGATCCGCTGCCGGATCCGCCGCTGGCGAGGGACGCGGAGCCCGATGACGAAGGGGGGCGCGGTCTGCAACTGGTGGCCCATACTTCACGGCGCTGGGGCACGAGGCAGGGAACTACGGGCAAGACGGTGTGGTTCGAGCTCGCCCTGCCTGGTTAGGAGAAGGGGGGTAGCGCTGATCACGGCGCGGGCCGATGTTGAAATGATCTCCGCGGAGATACTTGAAACCGTGCTGTGATCGTGAGGGCCGTGTTCCGGATGGCTGTGGTGCTGGATACTGGCGCAGGCCGGTCCGGGCAAGGTGAGCTGGAGGGGACGGGCGCGTGAGCGACATACCAGCGGGGGCGGAGACGCCCGACGAGACAGTGACTGCTCCGATGTGGCAGAGCAGCCCGCCCGGGTCGATCTATGACTACATCCGGGTTGCGTCCTTCTCGCTGGGACCGGAAGGCCGTATCGATCAGTGGAGTGAGCGGGCCGCGGAACTGCTGGGCATCCCGGCGGCCGCCGCCATCGGCAAGGACCCCATCGAGGCCTTCGTCCCCGACGAGCTGCGGGACCTCGGGCACCGCAAGATCTCCGAGATCCTGGACGGCCGCGAGTGGATCGGCCTCGTGCCCTTCCGGGCCATCGAGGGCGCCGAACCGCACGGCCTCGCCGAGGTCTACGTCATGCCCACCGCCGCGGACGGCGGCGGCCGGGGCGCGCTCTGTATCGTCGTGGACGTCCGCGCCCTGCGCCAGATCGAGACCGACCTCGCGGCCTCGCAGGCGGTTTTCGGTCAATCTCCCATGGGCTTCCTGCTCTTCGGCACCGACCTCAAGATCCTCCGGGCCAACGAACGCTTCGCCGCTGTCTTCGGCGGCACCGCCGAATCCCACCGGGGCCGGAGCCCGGTCGACTACCTTCCGCGCGGCGAGGCCGAGCGGCTGAATGCCGCGCTCCGTCAAGTCCTGGAGACAGGAAGCCCGGTGACGGAGCTTCAACTCGTCGGCACCGCACCCGGCGACGGGGAGCGCCGCCGCTGGTCGGTCAACCTCTTCCGGCTGCACAGCGGCAGCGGACGGCCGATCGGCGTCGCCGGGCTCGGCACCGACATCACCCGGCGGCGCAATGCCGAGCGCGAGGCCGCCAGCGCCCGCCGCAACCTCGCCCTCCTCAACGCCGCGGGCGCGCGGATAGGCAACTCCCTCGACCTCGAGACCACCGCCCGCGAACTCCTCGATGTGGCCGTACCGCAGTTCTGCGACCTGGCCTCAGTCGACCTCTACCAAGGGCTGCTCTCCGGCGACGAGGCACCGCCAGGGCTGGCCGACGGCAGCGCGGAACTGCGCCGGGTCGCTTTCGCCAGCGCCGTGTCCGACGCCCCGACCGCCCTCACCGCCCGCGGTGCCTCCGAAAGCGGAGATCTCGGCGCCGTCGAGGTCGGCGCGGTGCACCGCTACCCGTTCAACTCACTGTGCGCCGGGGCCCTGCGCACCGCCCACCCCAAGGTCATCCCCGGCCAGGACAGCGACGACGCCCCGGAGTTGGGCGCGGTCGTGCAGTCCACGCTCGCCGTGCCGATGGTCGCCCACGACACCGTCGTCGGGCTGGCCCAGTTCTCCCGTACGAAGGGCAGCGAGCCCTTCGGCGAGCGCGACACCGCCCTCGCCCTCGAACTCGCCTCGCGTGCCGCCGTCTGCATAGACAACGCCCGCCTCTACCGAAGAGAGCACGAGCGCGCGCTGATACTCCAGCGCAGCCTGCTGCCCCCGGGCGACCCCGAGGCCGCCGGTCTCGACATCGCCTGCCGCTATCTTCCGGGCAACACCGCCACCGAGGTCGGCGGTGACTGGTTCGACGTCATCCAGCTGCCCGGACACCGTACGGCGCTGGTCGTCGGCGATGTGATGGGCCGCGGACTGCGGGCGGCGGTCGCGATGGGCGAACTGCGCACCGCCGTCAGAACGTTGGCGCTGCTCGACCTGGAGCCTGCCGAAGTGCTCTCCGCCCTGGACGAGATCGCCCGCGGACTGGCGGCGCCCGCCGGGTCGCACGGCGGCGCGCAGCCCGCGTCGCGCACCGGGCCCCGTAACGGACGGGCCGCCGACCCGGCCTCCGACCTCTCCGAGGTCTACCTCGCCACCTGCGTGTACGCGGTCTACGACCCGGTCACCCGGCGCTGTACGTTCGCCAACGCCGGGCATCTGCCGCCCGTACTCGTCGAGCCCGGCGAGTCCGCCATGATGCTCGAGGTCCCCACCGGAATGCCGCTGGGCGTGGGCGGCGAGCCGTTCGAGGAGACCGAGGTCGATCTCCCGGACGGCGCACTTCTCGCCCTCTACACCGACGGCCTCGTCGAATCCCGTGACCACCCGCTGGACGAGGGCCTCGAGGCCTTCCGTACCGCCCTCACGGACCCGTCCCGCCCGCTCGAGGACGTCTGCGACCACGTCCTGAACACCCTCGACACCCACCATGGCGAGGACGACATCGCGCTGCTGATGGCCCGGGTGCAGGGCCTGCCCGCCGACTCGGTCGGCGACTGGGCGCTGGCCCCCGAGCCGCGGTCCGTCGCGCGAGCCCGCGAGCAGGCGCGCGGACAGCTGGTCGAGTGGGGCCTCGATTCCCTGGTGGACACCACCGAGCTGCTGGTCAGCGAACTGGTCACCAACGCCCTGCGGTACGGCGAGGGCGAGATCCGGCTACGGCTGCTGCTGGACAGAAATCTGGTCTGCGAGGTCTGGGACGGCGGCCTGGTCCAGCCCCGCCGCCGGCGCGCCCGGGACACCGACGAGGGCGGGCGCGGTCTGCAGCTGGTCGGGCTGCTCAGCGCGGGGTGGGGCAGCCGCCGTACCCCGCGAGGCAAGACGGTCTGGTTTGAACTCGCCCTGCCGAACGGCGGAACTCTGGCCGCGGACCCGGTGGAGGCGCTGCTCAGTCTGTACTGAGCCACCCCGCCCGTCGGACATGCCACAGCCGGCCTCTTCGCGGGTGAGGCCGGCTGTGTTCAACGGGGCAGCGGGCCGAGCGGGTTGTGGCCCGCTCCGGCAAGCAGCCCGCTCAGATGCTGAAGCGTTCCCCGGCGAGCAGCGGGCGGACGCGGGAGGCGAACCGCCTGTGCGGAAGGGGCGTTGGAGCAGCCCGGGACGCAGCTGCTGGGCGAGTGCGGCGGCGCTCGTGCCCTGGTCGAGAGCGAGCATGTGATCGCTGACCCGCTCGGCGACGTCGTACACCGTGGGGGCGATCACTCGACCGACTACCGCTTCTGCCGCAGTGCCGCGCAGCCGATGATGCGCCTGTCAGCGCATTCACACCAAGTCACCGCCGGAAGCGGCCGGGCAAGCAGACGGTGGCCGGCCCGGCCGCGGGCGACGGGTGGACCGGCCGCTCAGTCCGAACGGCGCCGGATCTTGTCGCCGAGCCAGACCAGCGGATCGTACTTACGGTCGGCTGCCCGCTCCTTCAGCGGGATCAGCGCATTGTCGGTGATCTTGATCTGCTCCGGGCAGACCTCGGTGCAGCACTTGGTGATGTTGCAGTAGCCCAGGCCGTGGTCGTCCTGCGCCGCCCGCTTGCGGTCAAGGCCCGTCTCGGCGGCCGCGTCCAGCGGGTGCATGTCCAGCTCCGCGATGCGCATCAGGAAGCGAGGCCCGGCGAAGGCCGTCTTGTTCTCCTCGTGGTCGCGCACCACATGGCAGGTGTCCTGGCACAGGAAGCACTCGATGCACTTGCGGAACTCCTGCGACCGTCCCACGTCCTCCTGCTGCATCCGGTACTCACCCGGCGCGACGCCCGGAGGCGGTACGAAGGAGGGAACCTCGCGTGCCTTCGCGTAGTTGAAGGACACATCGGTCACCAGGTCCCGTACGACCGGGAAGGCCCGCATCGGCGTGACGGTGATGGTCTCGTTGCGATCGAAGATCGACATCCGGGTCATACACGTCAGCCGCGGCCGCCCGTTGACCTCCGCACTGCACGAACCGCACTTGCCCGCCTTGCAGTTCCACCGGACGGCCAGGTCGGGTGCCTGCGTCGCCTGGAGCCGGTGGATGATGTCGAGCACCACCTCGCCGTCGTTGACCTCGACCTTGAAGTCCTCCAGGCCGCCGCCGTTCGCGTCGCCCCGCCACACCTTGAAGTGCGCCTCGTACGCCGTCACTGGGTCAGCTCCTCGTCCGTCAGGTACTTCACCAGCTCTTCCTTCTCGAACAGGCCCAGAAGATCCGCGCGGATCGGCGGCACGTCGCGCCGCTCCAGCCGGATCTGGCCGCGTTCGGGGTCGGTGGCCGCCAGCTCGCCCGTGGGGTCGGCGAGGGAACAGACCAGATTGATCCGCCGCCAGTCGCGGTCCATCTGCGGATGGTCGTCACGGGTGTGGCCGCCGCGGCTCTCCGTACGCTCCAGGGCCGCGCGCGCCACGCACTCGCTGACCAGCAGCATGTTCCGCAGATCGATCGCCAGGTGCCAGCCGGGGTTGAACTGGCGGTGGCCCTCGACCCCGGCGCGCCTCGCCCGCTGCCGCAGCGAAGCCAGCCGGTGCAGCGCCTCGGTCATCTCCGGCTCCCGCCGGATGATGCCGACGAGGTCGTTCATCGTCTGCTGGAGCTCCTGGTGGAGGGTGTACGGGTTCTCCGCCGGGCGGGCGTCCGGGTGCTCCGGGTCCGGGCTCTCCGCGCTGAACGGGCGAAGCGCCTCCGCCTCCGCGGAGTCGATGTCCAGGGCGTCCGGTACGGGCCGGGTGTCCGCCGGGAGCCCGGCCGCGTACTGCGCCGCGTGCAGCCCGGCCCGCCGTCCGAAAACCAGCAGGTCGGACAGCGAATTGCCGCCGAGCCGGTTCGAGCCGTGCATACCGCCCGCGACCTCGCCCGCCGCGAAGAGGCCGGGCACGCCCACCGCGGCGGCCGTGTCCGGGTCGACCGCGACGCCGCCCATCACGTAGTGGCAGGTCGGGCCGACCTCCATCGGCTCGGCGGTGATGTCGACATCCGCGAGCTCCTTGAACTGGTGGTGCATGGAGGGCAGCCGCCGCTTGATGACCTCGGCGGGCATCCGCGTCGACACATCGAGGAACACCCCGCCGTGCGGGGAGCCGCGGCCCGCCTTCACCTCGGAGTTGATGGCGCGGGCCACCTCGTCGCGGGGCAGCAGCTCGGGCGGCCGGCGGTTGTTGTCCGGGTCCTCGTACCAGCGGTCGCCCTCGTCCTCGGACTGCGCGTACTTCTCCTTGAAGACGTCCGGGATGTAGTCGAACATGAACCGCTTGCCGTCGCTGTTGCGCAGCACCCCGCCGTCGCCGCGGACGGACTCGGTGACGAGGATGCCCTTCACCGAGGGCGGCCAGACCATCCCGGTCGGGTGGAACTGCACGAACTCCATGTTGATCAGCGGCGCCCCGGCGAGCAGCGCGAGCGCGTGCCCGTCCCCGGTGTACTCCCAGGAGTTCGACGTCACCTTGAAGGACTTGCCGATGCCGCCGGTCGCGATCACCACCGCGGGGGCCTCGATGACGAAGAACCGTCCGGATTCGCGCTCGTAGCCGAAGACTCCGGCGACCTTTCCGTCGGCCTTGAGCACCCGCGTGATCGTGCACTCCTGGAAGACCTTCAGCCGGGCCTCGTGGTCGCCGAATTCGCGCTCGTCCTCCTGCTGGAGCGAGACGATCTTCTGCTGGAGGGTGCGGATCAGCTCCAGGCCCGTACGGTCTCCGACGTGCGCCAGCCGGGGGTACTCATGGCCGCCGAAGTTGCGCTGCGAGATCCTCCCGTCGGCCGTACGGTCGAACAGCGCGCCCCAGGTCTCCAACTCCCAGACCCGGTCGGGTGCTTCGCGTGCGTGCAGCTCCGCCATCCGCCACTGGTTGAGGAACTTGCCGCCGCGCATGGTGTCGCGGAAGTGGACCTGCCAGTTGTCGCCTTCGTTGACATTGCCCATGCTGGCCGCGATACCGCCCTCGGCCATGACCGTATGGGCCTTGCCGAAGAGCGACTTGCAGATGACGGCGGTGCGCAGGCCCTGCTCTCGGGCCTCGATGGCGGCGCGCAGGCCGGCGCCCCCCGCGCCGACCACGACCACGTCCCACGACTGCCGGTCGACTTGGGTCATTGTGTGTGTATCCCTCTCAAGCGTTGCGTCAGCGTCAGAACAGCCGCGGGTCGTCGAAAGCGCCGGTCGCGAGCAGATAGACGTAGAAGTCGGCGACCGCGACGCTGATCAGCGAGGCCCAGGCCAGGAGCGCGTGCCGCTCGTTGAGCTTTCCGACCCAGCCCCACAGCCGGTAGCGCACCGGGTGCTTCGAGAAGTGCTTGAGGCGGCCGCCGACGATATGCCGGCAGGAGTGGCAGGACACGGTGTACGCCCAGATCAGCACGATGTTGATCAGGAGGACCAGCGTCCCGAGGCCCATGTGGCCCCACTCGTACTCGCTGTTCCGGAAGGCGAGCGCGGTGTCGTACGTCAGGATCCCGGCCACCAGCAGCGCCGCGTAGAAGAAGTAGCGGTGGATGTTCTGCAGGATCAGCGGGAAACGGGTCTCGCCCGTGTATTTCTTGTGCGGCTCGGCGACGGCGCAGGCCGGGGGTGATGCCCAGAAGCCCCGGTAATACGCCTTCCGGTAGTAGTAGCAGGTCAGCCGGAAGCCGAGCGGGAAGATCAGGATCAGCAGCGCGGGGGAGAGGCCCCACCAGCTGCCGAAGATCTCCCAGTTGGGCCCGCCCCTCATCGTTTCGCAGTTCTCGGCCAGACACGGCGAGTAGAACGGCGAAACGTACGGGGCGGAGTAGTAGTCGGTGTTCGCGAAGGCGCGCCAGGTCGAGTAGACGATGAAGGCGAGCAGTCCGGCCGCGGTGAGGGCTGGCGAAAACCACCAGCGGTCGGTCCGCAGATGTCCGACGGGAATGGCGGCGCGCGTGGCGGACTGGACTCCGCCACGCGCGTCACTGGAATCGTCGGTGCCCGGTCGGGGTTCGGTGCCAGTGGCCAAAGGAGGACTCCGTGGTGGAGTGGTGGGGGACGGTGGAAGCGATGCGGTGGTGCGGGGCCTCGGGGTCCGGGGCTCGTACGGCGTGTGGCCCGTAGCGCTCCGGCTCCCGCGTGCCCTTCCAGGGCTTCTGGGGGTCTGGGCTCAGGGGGTCTGGGGCTCAGGGTGCGTGCCGGTCGCGGGCGCCGAGACCTTCGTCCTCGGCATCCGTCCACAGGGCGCTGTCGTACGGCGCGTCCGGAATCGTGACCAGCTCGGGGCGGCGGGATCCCGCGGACGTCCGTTCCTGTGCCGTGGTCTCACGCAGCAGGGCGAGGCTCTCGCGCAGATGATCCGCGTCGTGGCGCACCCGGCGGATCTCCAGCTCACCACCGACCTGCAGCTCCAGCCGCGCCAGGGAGCGGGTCAGCTCGTCGAGGGAGCGCTGTGCGGCTGTCAGATCGTCCGATACGGACATTGCTTGCCCTCTCTTCCGCATGGGCCCCTCCTCCCCTCATGGGGTGAGGAGGGAGAGTGACATCGCTGATGCGCCTGAGAGTGTCGCGCGTCACATCTTATCTTGGCTAGGGATCTACCACGATTGGCCCCCTTCGTGTGGGCTCTTTCGAGCCGAGTGACCCCTGGCCCCTCATATCTGCCGCCGTACGGGTGGCAAACCGCGGTTTCGCGTCGTGTCGGCGCGTCGGAGTGGAATCTCTCGATTTCAGTGGCCCAGCAATAGATGTGATGAGCGGTATAAGCGGCTAAACGTGTTCAGGCCGGAGGTTTCACTCATGTCCATCGACGGCGTCAGAGGCGGGGCGGCATTCCGTAAGCGCCGCTGCACCGCGCTCCTCGTGGCAGGCGTGCTTCTTCCCTTGCCTTTCATGGCCGGATGCAGCAGCCCCGGGGGTGAGGCCCCGGTCGCGGCCGTACCGCAGGACATCGCAGCCGCCGCGCGCAGCCAGGTGCGGAACGGCGGCACGGTGCGCTGGGCGATCGACTCGATGCCGGCGACCCTCAACACCTTCCAGTCCGACGCCGACGGTGCCACCGACCGCATCGCGGGCGCCGTACTGCCCGCGCTGTTCACCCTCGACGAGCGGGCCCGGCCGCGGCGTAACCCGGACTACCTCGACGCCGCCGAAGTGACGGAGCGCGAGCCTCGGCAGGTCGTGCGCTACAAGCTCAAGTCCACCGCCACCTGGAGTGACGGGCGGAAGATCGGCACCGAGGACTTCGTGGCGCAGTGGAAGGCGCTCAGCGGCAAGGACCGCGCCTACTGGACGGCGCGCAACGCCGGGTACGACCGGATCGAGAAGATCGAACAGGGCGGGAACGCGCAGGAGGTCGACGTCACCTTCGCCAAGCCGTACACGGACTGGCGTTCGCTGTTCACCCCGCTGTACCCCAAGGGCGTCATGGGCAGTGCTGATGCCTTCAACGACGGAGCCCGCAAAACCCTCCAGGCCACGGCGGGACCCTTCGCGCTGAAGAGTCTCGACGGCGCCAAGGACAAGGGCCGGGCGACCCTCGTACGGAATCCGGGGTGGTGGGGGGCCAAGCCCAAGATCGACACGTTGGTCTTCGAGGCCGTCCCGCGTGACCGGCGGACGGCGGCGATCGCCGCGGGCGAGCTGGACGTCGCCGATGTCAGCCGGGCGACCGCCGAGAAGATCCAGGAGGCGGCGAAGCCGACGGCCGGGCAGAAGAAGGCCGGGGAGGAAGAGGTGGCGGCCGGCGCCGAGCCGCTCTCCGGCGCCCGGTACGCCGCCCACACCGGTCCGGCCGAGGCGCTCAGGTCCTGGGCCAGGGCGCACGGTACGCGGCAGGAGCGCGCGGCCGAGCAGGCGCGCCGGACCGAGGCGGCACAGCAGGACGCACTCCGCGCCTACACCGTCCGCAAATCCCTGGAGCCGGCCTACACACAGCTCGCCCTGAACGGCGCGTCCGGACCGCTCGCCGATGAGCGGGTACGGCGGGCCGTCGCCCGGGCGATCGACAGGAAGGCCATCGCCAAGTCGGTGCTCCAGCCGCTCGCACTGCCCTCGAAGCCGTTGGGCAGCCATCTGATGGTGGCGGGGCAGCAGGGCTACCAGGACAACAGCGAGGCGCTGGGTGACCAGGACACCGCCGCCGCGCAGGCCCTGCTCTCGGCCGCGGGCTGGCACGAGGGCGGGGGGTCGGTGATGCCGAAGGCGGGCGCCAAGGTGGACCCGCAGAGCGAAAAGGACGAGAAGAAGGACGAGAAGAAGGACGAGAAGAAGGCAGAGGCCGGGAAGGGCGGCAGCAAGGCCAGGCCCGATGACGTCCATGTCCTTCACAAGGACGGCAAGTCCCTGACCCTCCGCTTCGTCCTGCCGACCGGTTCCGACAGCGAATCGCTCCGTACGGTCGGTGAGAGCATCTCCCGGATGCTGGCACCCATCGGCATTCGCACCGAGATCACCAAGGTTGCCGACGACAGCTACTTCAAGGACCACATCGCCGCAGGCGACTTCGACCTCGCGCTCTGGTCCTGGCCCGCCAGCGCCTATCCGGCCACCGACGCGCGCCCGATCTTCGCCAAGCCCCAGCCCGCGGCCGACGGCTCCCTGCTGGTCGAACAGAACTACACCCGGGTCGGCACCGACCACATCGACCAGCTCTTCGACCAGGCCGTCTCCGAGCTGGATGCCGGTGCCTCCCGTGCCCTCGTACGGCGCGCGGACGCCCGGATCTGGGCCGCGGCCGGTTCGATCCCGCTCTACCAGCGGCCGCAGCTGATGGCGGCGAAGTCGAACCTGGCGAACGTGGGAGCGTTCGGTTTCGCGACCCCGCGCTACCAGGACATCGGCTTCCGTAAGTAAACGGCGTACGCAGCCCGGCGTAAGGCGTAAGCAGCCCCGGGGCCGGCGGCGAGGAGGAAGGGGTCTGCCGGGCGGTGTGATGTGAGCCACCGAAGCCCGGCGGCCCCGCTGCTCAGACGCTTCCCGCGGGACGGCCGGGGGCCCTGCCCCGCCGGGCTGGGGAGGCCGTGCTCGACCGGGCCCCGTACCATGGGGTAAAAGGCCGCGGCTTGTCATGCCCGGCGGGCGCGTGTACGGCACCGTATGCGACGTCATCCACGATTCCGGGAGAAGCGCCGCCAGTATGCCCACGCGCCACGACATTCGTAACGTCGCCATCGTCGCCCACGTCGACCACGGCAAGACCACGCTGGTCGACGCCATGCTCAAGCAGGCCGGTGCCTTCGCCGCCCACGCCGCCGAGCACCTCGACGAACGCATGATGGACTCGAACGACCTGGAGCGTGAGAAGGGCATCACGATCCTGGCGAAGAACACCGCGGTCAAGTACCACCCCAAGGACGGGGGCGACGTGGTGACGATCAACATCATCGACACCCCCGGCCACGCCGACTTCGGCGGCGAGGTCGAGCGCGGCCTGTCGATGGTGGACGCGGTGGTCCTGCTGGTCGACGCCTCCGAAGGCCCGCTGCCGCAGACCCGCTTCGTGCTCCGCAAGGCCCTCACCGCCCGCCTGCCGGTCATTCTCTGCATCAACAAGACCGACCGCTCGGACTCCCGGATCGACGAGGTCGTCAACGAGACGTACGACCTCTTCCTGGACCTGGACGCGGACGAGGAGCAGATCGAGTTCCCGATCGTCTACGCCTGCGCCCGTGACGGCATCGCCTCGCTCACCAAGCCGGAGGACGGCACCGTCCCGGCGGACAGCGACAGCCTGGAGCCGTTCTTCTCCACGCTGCTGTCCACCGTCCCGGCCCCGCAGTACGACGATGCGGCCCCCCTGCAGGCGCACGTCACCAACCTGGACGCCGACAACTTCCTCGGCCGTATCGCCCTGTGCCGTGTCGAGCAGGGCGAGCTCAAGAAGGGCCAGACCGTCGCGTGGATCAAGCGTGACGGCACGGTCTCCAACGTCCGCATCACCGAGCTGATGATGACCGAGGCGCTCACCCGCAAGCCCGCCGAGAAGGCCGGCCCCGGTGACATCTGCGCCATCGCCGGCATCCCGGACATCATGATCGGCGAGACGCTCGCCGACCCCGAGAACCCGATCGCCCTCCCGCTGATCACCGTCGACGAGCCGGCGATCTCGATGACCATCGGTACGAACAACTCGCCGCTGGTCGGCAAGGGCGGCAAGGGCCACAAGGTCACCGCCCGGCTGGTCAAGGACCGCCTCGACCGCGAGCTGATCGGTAACGTCTCGCTGCGCGTCCTGCCCACCGAGCGCCCCGACACCTGGGAGGTCCAGGGCCGTGGCGAGCTCGCGCTGGCCATCCTGGTGGAGACCATGCGCCGGGAGGGCTTCGAGCTGACCGTCGGCAAGCCCGAGGTGGTCACCAAGCAGATCGACGGGAAGCTGCACGAGCCGATCGAGCGGCTGACCATCGACTCCCCGGAGGAGCACCTCGGCGCCATCACCCAGGTGATGGCGGCGCGCAAGGGCCGGATGGAGACCATGACCAACCACGGGTCCGGCTGGATCCGTATGGAGTGGATCGTTCCGTCCCGCGGCCTCATCGGCTTCCGTACGGAGTTCCTCACCCAGACCCGCGGCACCGGCATCGCGCACTCCATCTTCGAGGGCCACGAGCCGTGGTTCGGCGAGCTGCGCACCCGTAACAACGGCTCGCTGGTGGCGGACCGGTCCGGTTCCGTGACTCCGTTCGCGATGATCAACCTCCAGGAGCGCGGCGTCATCTTCGTCGAGCCGGGCACCGAGGTGTACGAGGGCATGATCGTCGGTGAGAACTCGCGCTCCGACGACATGGACGTGAACATCACCAAGGAGAAGAAGCTCACCAACATGCGCGCCGCGTCGGCGGACACCACCGAGAACGTGGTGCCCCCGCGCAAGCTCTCCCTGGAGCAGTCGCTGGAGTTCTGCCGCGACGACGAGTGCATCGAGGTGACGCCGGAGACGGTGCGCATCCGTAAGGTCGTCCTGGACCAGAAGGAGCGCGGCCGCGCGGCCTCGCGCGCGAAGCGGTGACGCTGCGCTGAGCTCAGGCCGTACGTACGCTTGACGCATCGCTTCATGCTTCCGGCCCGGCACCCCTTGAGTGGGGTGCCGGGCCGGAAGTCGTTCTGGGCAGGGGCCCATTGCAGAGCCCGTGCGCGCGACTGCCCGGCCCGCTCTTCACGTGAGCTGCCGGGCAGTCGGGATGTCGTCGTACGTGAGTCAGCCGATACCGTCCGCGAAGCGGACGAAGTCTGCCCAGGCGTCTGGAGTGAGGGTGAGTACGGGTCCGTCGGGGTCTTTGGAGTCGCGTACGTGGACGGCGCTGGCGTCGGCGGCGACTTCGATGCAGTTGCCGCCCTCGTCGCCGCTGTAGCTGGACTTGGACCAGGCGAGGTCGTCCGAGTGGCGCGGGCTGGCTGCGTTGCTCATGACCCTGCTGCCAGGCGGACGAAGTCTGCCCAGGCGTCTGGAGTGAGGGTGAGTACGGGTCCGCCGGGGTTCTTCGAGTCCCGGACGTGGACGGTGCCGGTGCCGACGGCGACTTCGATGCACGCGCCGCCCTCGTCGCCGCTGTAGCTGGACTTGAACCAGGTGAGGCCGTCGGAGTGGCGCGGGCTGGCTGCGCTGTTCATGACCCTCCTGCCAGGTCGTCCAGAAGGCCCATGCTCTCCTCTGGAGTGAGGGCCTGCGAGCGCAGCATCCCATACTTCTGCTGAAGCACACTCACCTCGTCTGGATCGTCGACGAGGAAACTGACTCGCTGCCCCTCAAGGTAAGCCAGTTGATCGTGCTCCGGTGTTTCCAGCAGCACCATGGGCCCGTTGAGCCCAGCATGCTTCCTCCGGTCGGTCGGCATGATCTGTAGCCCCAGAAAGGGGAGTTCGGCGCATTGCCGCAGATGCCGGATCTGCCCGTGCAGCACCTCATGCCCGCCGATGGGCCGGTGCAGGATCACTTCCTCCAGCAGAAAGTTCATCATCGGCGGCCAAGGCCTGCGGTCCAGGAGCTTCTGCCGGTCGAGCCGCGCAGAGACCCGCTCCTCCGACTCCTCCGAGCTGATCGGCGGGTAGAGGCAGGAGAACACTGCGCGGGCGTACTCCTCGGTCTGAAGAAGGCCCGGGACAACATGGTTCTCGTACCAAAGCAAGGTCAGCGCACCCTGCTCGTAGTCGACGAAATCCTGGGCGAAGGCTGGGAATCGTTCCCGCTCGGGGACCTTGGCCACGGCCACCGCGAGCGCGCCCTTGGTACCGAGCAGCACATCGAGCTGCTCGGCGAGGTCGGGCTTGAGTGCGCGGCGGCCCTGCTCGATCGAGCCGATCGTGTCCTCGTGCACGCACAATCGCTCGGCCAGTTCAGGCTGGGTGATGCGGGCTGCTTTGCGGAAATGGCTGACCTGGGCACCGATCACGTGCCATGAGCCGTTCTTCTTGGGCTTCTTCGCCGGGTGCATGGGTTCTCCGTTCCCGCCCTGTGCCGTACGCGAGCTGGTCCGACGTCGTACGACGCGTCCGTACGACCTGACTCACTGGCCCAGCGTAGTGACGCACTGTGACAGTCGTCACATGAACGAGGACATCCAACTCCCCTGTTTCCGCGAGGCGTTCTTCCGACGGGAGCGCCGCTCGGTCGCTGCGGCCAGGGAGTTCACGGAGCGGGCGCTCTTCGACTGGCGTCTGACGGGCCGCAGGGACGACGTACTGCTGTGCGTGAGCGAGCTCGCGACCAACGCCCTGGTGCATGGCGTTCCGCCGGGGCGCGGCTACCGGATGCAGCTGCACCTGGGCTGTGGTGGCCTCCTGCACGTGGAGGTGCACGACAGTGGGCCCGGGCTGTTGCACGTACGGGAGGTGACGGCCGGCTCGGAGGACGAGGGGGGTCGGGGTTTGCTGCTGGTGTCGGCTCTGGCCGACAAGTGGGGCGTCACCGACCGCAACCCCGGCAAGATCGTCTGGTGCGAGTTGTCGCTGAACTGAGCAAGTCGCCCGCCGGGCACGGCGAACCGCGTCCCGGTGAGGCGCGACGCCCTGCAAGAAACGGGAAAGACACCGACCAGGCCCGACCAACGGCCCTTGTCACACCATCGGGCACGGCAGTGAGTGTCAGGGATTCACTCATGAAGTTCCTCCGTAGGTGGGATTTGGGATCCACTCCCCGTTCCCATTCCATTGACGGCCGGAGGTGGGCACATCGATTCATTGCTGCGCAGCGCCTGGCCTGCCAGGGTCGTGCGCTGCGTGCACACGTAGTGACCGATGAAGTCCGCGCTCTGTCCGGTTCCGGCTTCGGTCAGCCGGTATGACGGCCGTGAACAGCTCGCCCGACAGCTGAGACCACCCGCCGGATGGTGACCCGGCCCGGCGGCGGCCCGGCGGGCGCGGCGCCCGGCCGATGGCGGGGAACCCGTACCCGTAGCGTCCGGGGACTGATCCGGCACCGCACGGGAGTCGGCAGGGTTACGGCTTCACCGTCCAGCCCGACGGGGACGACCGGGACGTCGGCATCGACGACGACCTCGTCAGAGGTGGCCAGGTTGGTCAGGCCGTGCGTCTGCCCACTTCGCAGCCGGGCGGCCGTCTCGGCGGGCGTCTCCGCCCTGGCGGCAAGGACTCCCAGGAGCCCGGAGTCCAGTTGCGCACGCCTGCCGAGCCCGGCCGGGTCATCGACCCGGTAGGGGTTGTTGCTCACCAGCACGGCATCAGGACGGTCCACAGTGAGCAGCCCGGCCCGTACTACCAGCTCCGGACCCTCGTGGCGGGCCAGGAAATCCGGGAGGATCCGCACTATCGTCCCGATCTTGTCCTCCCGATAGGCCGGGTCCTGCACCAGGGCGGCATACGCACCGAACGACACGTTGTTGACGAACACCCAATCGCCTGCGAACCCGAGATCCACGCGCAGTTCGACGCCGTCCGTGAGGGCCTCCAGCGCGGCCGAAGGGTCCTCACGGTCCAGGCCGAGGTCCATCGCGAAGTGGTTGCGGGTACCGGCCGGAACGACCACGAAAGGAAGACCGCTCTCCGCAGCCACCCCGGCGACAAGTGCCTGTGTACCGTCTCCGCCGGCCACCCCGAGCAGATCCGCACCGTCATCCACCGCGCGTCGGGCGACAGCCGCGAGGTCCTGGGGCCGGGAAGGATCGAGCAGGAGAACCTCAGCGCCCAAAGCACGGGCGCTTTCCGCGATCCGGAACCGGCTCGCCTTCCCTCCTCCCGAACGAGGATTCACGATCAGGTACGGCCGCCGCGCAGCGGCCACCGGTCGGGACGCGTTCTCGGTCATGGCAACAGCCAACGGTCCGCGTACATCAGCCCTGCGCACGGCACAGGCACCGGCAGAGCTGCCGTCACCACGCCCGCTGCTGCTGACTGCTCCGTCCACCACCGGCCCGGTCCAGCGATCGCACCGCCGGCCACCGCCTCCATCATGAATATTTCCTCCGACAGCCACGGCCTACGGCACCAGCTTGCGGCTCAGCCTGGGCGTACGCAATTTCCCGGTTGGGCCAGGGCCGGCGGGCGTCGGCACGGGCCTGGGCGGCGTGGAATCGTTCCGAAGCGAGGCCGCTGCTATCGGCCGTCAGGGCGAAACCGAGGCACCGCGACCGCGGTGGCCGCCGGCGGTACGAGACCTTCGAGGAAATCCCGGGCGCTCTCGCGTGCGTCGGCGATGGATGCCGCGGAGCGGACGGTTGCCACGTTGACGCTCATCGTGTCCATCAGGTCACCCTGGTCTCCGGATCGTCAGTGCACGGTCCCGTCTGCCCGGCGGTCGTGCCCCGTCCTGCGGCGCGTTAACCGCACGAAGCCCCGGCTGTGGAGCGTGTCCGGCCGATCATCCACGTAGTCAGATGGGGAGGCTGCGGTTGTTCGCGGCGTCGAGGCTGGCGTAACGGCACTGGTCGGAGCGGGCGTCCCGGGCTGGAGTGGGACCGCCGCGCACCCATTCGGTGGTCGAGGTCGACTATCTCTCTGCCTGGTTCATGAAAATCTATGTCGGCCGGAGTAGACATTGGATGGTGGTGTGGTTATGGTTTCTCTCGTAGCCGAGATCGAGCAAGGCCCGGCAGAGACGAACTGCCGGGCAGCAGTACCCGCAGTTGCAGTTCGCAGGACGGTGCGGTGGTGGAGTTCCGAAGCCAGGGTTGTTGCAGGACGGCGACGGGACTGACGACTGGACCGGGTGGCCCGCAGTGATCAGGGGCCGCCGTAGCAGTACCGCAGTTAACGCAGTGGCAGTACCCGCAAAGTGCAGTTCGCAGGACCCAGCAGTGAAGTCAGTGAGCAGCACCTCAGTGAAGGCGTCGGCTGCGGACGCGCGCACCGGGAAGTTCGGCAGTGGGGTTCCAAGCCAGAGCAGACGCAGGACAGGCGACGGGGCTGGCTGCCGAAGAGTGGCGCTGTCACAGGCCACTGAGCAGTTCGCATCACCAGCACTATGCAGTACCCCGCTTTGTAAGCAGTTGATCACCGAGGGAAGAACGGAGGAGCCAGGCGCCATCAGGATCGCCCGGGCGGAAGCCTTGAGCCCGGGTACCGCAGGACATCGATAGTGAGGTGGTCTCCGGTCAAGCAACCGCGATCCCCGCACCCCCGACAGCAACTTGGTCGGGTCTGCGGAAACAGAAGGCCGGCGCAGTATCAGGGTCGGCAGATGGTGTAGCAGTTCCTTCGGGGCCCTGGTGCCAATGGCACCAGGGCCCCTCCACGCGTTCCACAGAGAGGTGCAATGACAGCAGAAGACTCGTTCGGCCGTCTCGATGACGACGACTACCCCGCCTACACCATGGGCCGGGCCGCCGAAATGCTCGGCACCACCCAGGGCTTCCTCCGCGCCATCGGAGAAGCCCGCCTCATCACCCCGCTCCGCTCCGAGGGCGGACACCGCCGCTACTCCCGCTACCAGCTGCGCATCGCCGCGCGCGCCCGGGAGCTCGTCGACCAGGGCACCCCCATCGAGGCCGCCTGCCGCATCATCATCCTCGAAGACCAGCTCGAAGAAGCCCAGCGCATCAACGCCGAATACCGCCGCACCGCCGAATCGGTGAATTCACCGCCCGAGGTCTGAGGTGGTGCGTGCCCGCCGGGTACCGCACACGCCTGTCGGGAGTGTGGCGCGTGGGTCGTTTCCTATGGTGACAGGCTGTGCGGACGCGTAGCGTCTGCGTCAACTGCCATGGTCAGGAAGTCCCTTCGCCCACGTCTTCGGCGTGGGCGTTCTGCTGTGCCGCAGGAACCAGGGCGACCACCTCCGTCTCCCGCACGTCGTGGGAGGCGTTCATCGACTCGATTCTTAATCACCGCCCGTCCGGTCGGCTTGAGCAGTGGTGCTACAGACGAGGGGGGCGGGGTTTGCTGCTGGTGTCGGCTCTGGCCGACAAGTGGGGCGTCACCGACCGCAACCCCGGCAAGATCGTCTGGTGTGAGTTGTCGCTGAACTGAGCAAGTCGCCCGCCGGGGCGCCGGAGAACCGCGCCCCGGTGAGGCGCGACGCCAACGGCGCGGTGGGGTTGTGCAGCCGCCCTTATCCGAGTTCGGCGATGTCCTCCGCGCTGAGCTTCAGCGCGCTGGCGGCGATGTTCTCTTCCAGGTGGTCGAGTGAGCCGGTGCCGGGGATGGGCAGGATGTTCGGGGATCGGGCAAGCAGCCAGGCCAGGGCCACCTGCGGCACGGTCACACGGTGGTGGGCGGCGACGGTGTCCAGGCGCTCGGCCATGATCGGCTGGAAACCGCCGACCGGGAAGAAGGGGACGTAGGCAATGCCGGCCTTCGCGCAGGTATCGATGAGGGGGTCGTCGTCACGTCGGGCCAGATTGTAGAGGTTCTGGACACAGGCGATCGGCGCGATTTTGCGGGCCTCGGTGAATTCGACGGTTGTGACATTGGAGATGCCCAGATGGCGGATCAGGCCCTCCTCGCGCAGCGCTAGCAGGGTTTCCAGTGGCGCGGTCAACGGGGTTTCGGTCCGGTCGAGGTCGCCCATCCGTAGATTCACCACGTCCAGGCGGTCCACGCCGAGCGAGAGCAGGTTCGCTTCGATGCCACGGCGCAGGTTGTCGCGGGTGAGGCCGGTCTTCTCGACCGCAGGCAGGGCGAGATCAGATCCCTCGACCAGCGCGCCCACTTTGGTCGCGATCACCAGGTCGTCCGGGTAGGGGTGCAGCGCCTCCCGGATTAGCTCGTTGGCAGCCACCCCGTCACGCGAGTAGTAGTGCGAGGTGTCAATGTGGTTCACCCCGAGTTCCACGGCCCGGCGCAGGATGGCCAGTGCAGTGTCCCGGTTGGGCCGGTCGCCCTTCGGCCAACCGGTCAGCTTCATCGCGCCGTACCCGATCCTCGCGACGTTCAAGTCGCCGCCTAATGCCCATCGTTGTGTCGTCACGACCACCACCCTAGCGCTCCGGCTGGATCGTGTTCTTGCTGGTGGGAGGTAGTTGTGAACGATTACGACGGCGTCAGACCAATGCTCTCGCAATCCCCATCATTTCGCATAGCATGGAGCGTTAGGGGTTCACTCATGATGCTTCCTTCGTGGCCGCCATGCCTAGTTCCTGCTGCTCTGTTCAATGCCGAGGAGCGGAGCACCGCGGCAAGACGGGCCTCCGGACGGACGACATCCCGACGGCTGCGAACGGGCGATCCGCACCTTCACCCCGTACGACCTTTGGCAGACTGCGGCAAAGGGAAATCCCAGGCCGCATGACCGGCCGCAGTGAGAACGGCGAAATGCGGAGCCTGATTAGTTAGATGAAGTGGAGCCAGGGTCGGCGCTCGACTGGTCGAACATTTTCATCCAGAAGATGATTCGTGATTCTTCGCGGTCCGCCAATAGCAAGTGAAATCCTCCTGTGTGTGGCCTGATGCTGATCATTGACAAGCTGTCCTCCGGGTAGCTCCGAAGGAAATCAATCAGCTCCTTGGTTTGTGCGCGGAGCTCCGTTCCTTCGTGTGTACGCCGAAAACGTCTCGTGTAAGTTTGCAGAAGAGACGCCGTAACGACAATGCCGCTCTCGATCACGGATTGGTCGTCGACAGCAGTGAGAATCCTTTCATCGCACACCCCTTCCATCGCAGCGCTTCTGACCATCTCTCTTAGCGTGGACGGATCCATGGTCCTCCGTTGATGCTGATTTCTGCGCCGCGAACCACGCCCCGGATTGTTACCTCACCCTCCGCGTACGGGAATGATAGACCAGGAACTCGGGCGTAGCCTGGACCGTCTCCATTGGGTATGCGCATTACAATTCCCGGCCCATTTCCTCTGAAGCTTTCCTCCAGAGCCATCCCCTCATAGTCGGTAGTCCAAGACGTGAAATCGCTGTCTGTTCTGCCACCGACGTGGAGTTGAGGATCGGAGTGCCCGCCGAGTGGTTCAGCCACCCCATGTTGGGCGTTTTCATACATTCTCTGCCATTCTGCAGGGCTCCGATCGTCTGCGTAACCGACTCCACGATGAAGATACGGCTCCTCGGCAGGGTCCCAGCTCCCTCCATTGCTGCAGCCGCCGTCGCATGGAGTGAGGCCGAGGGGGTCCGTCCAGGTGTGGGGGTTGTGGACGTAGGTGCTGGGGTTGGGCGACGGGGTTAGGCCGAGAGGGTCGGGGGAGGTGTAGCGGGCCGTTTCGGGGTCGTAGTGGCGGAAGTAGTTGTAGTGGAGTTGGGTTTCCGGGTCGAAGTATTGGCCGGGGAAGCGGAGCGGGGTGTAGGCCGTGCTGGATTGGGTCCAGGTTGTGGTGCCCCAGAGGGTGGCGCGGGTTCGCCAGGCGATCGCGCCGGTTTCGTCCACGAGTTCGGTCGGGGTGCCGACGAGGTCGGTGACGATGGCGAAGAAGCGCTGGTCGATTTCCTGTTGGGGCGCGTCGGCGAGGGTTTTGCGTTCGGTCTGGGCGATGGGGCGTAGGCCGTTGTGGTCCCAGGTGATGGTGACCGGGTTGTCCGCACTCGGTGACTTGGTTGTTTGTTCGGTGAGGGTTGTGCCGTCCCAGGTGAAGTCGATCTGCTCAAGGATCGATTCGTCGGCGCCTATGCGGCGCTTGGCTATTCGACGGCCGAGGGGGTCGTACGCGTAGCGCCACGTCTGGCCGTCGGGGGTGGTGACCTGGGTGAGGCGGTCCTCGGCGTCCCAGGTGTAGCGCCACGTATCCGGTTTGCGGGACAGGCGGGTCTTCTGGCGCAGGGTGATACGGCCCTGCGCGTCGTGCTCGTAGCGGATCCGGCCGGCTTGGGTGATGCGTGTGCCGGTGTAGGTGCGCGTGCCGCGGGCTTCTGAGCTGGGGTGACGGGCGGGCCAGTCGGCTTGGGTCTGGTTGCCTGCTTCGTCGTAGGCGTACGTCTCGGTCCAGTCCCGGGCGCGGACCGAAGTGACCCGGCCCGCCCGGTCGAGATCGAACGTACGTGGACCGTTGAGGTGGTCCTCGATGCCTATGAGGTTGCCGTCCGGGCGGTACGTGTAGCGGCGACGCTGGATCGTTTCGGCTTCGGTGCCCGTCAGCGTCTGGGCGGTGAGGCGTCCCGTGGCGTCGAAGGTGTTGGCGAGGGTGAGCATCCCGCCGTAGTGGGCCGAGATTTCACGGCCTGCCGCGTCGTGTTCGAAGGCCAGCGTGCGGCCGGAGGCCGTCAGTGTCGTGCGGCGCCCGGCGGCGTCGTACGTGAAGGTGCTGGTGGCGCCGCTGGGTGTGGTGCGCTGTGTACGGCGGCCTGCCGCGTCGTACGCGTGGGCCGTCGTGCGGCCGTTGACCGTCTCGGCGGTGATGCGGCCGGTGCGGTCACGGGTGTAGGTGAGCGTCGCGTCCGTGCCCGTTGCCTGGAGGAGGCGGCCTGCCGCGTCATGCCGATAGGCGGTGACTTCTCCGTCCGCGCTCTTCTCCACGATGCGGCCGAGCACGTCGTGGGTGTAGGTGACCGCCTGGCCCAAAGCGTTGGTGCGGGTGGTGAGTTGACCGGCTGGATCGCGGGTGTAGCTGAGGGTGCGGTTGTCGAAGTCCGTCTCGGACATGAGGCGGCCGGCCGGGTCGTAGTCGTAGTCCCAGGTCAGCCCCTGCGGGTTGGTGACGCGGGCGAGGCGCAGTTCGGTGTCGTGGGTGAACTCGTAGCGCACCCCGTCCGGGCCCGTCTGCGCGGCCAGGAGGTCGAAATGCGTGTACTCGTACGTCGTGATGCCGCCGACAGCATCGGTGTGTGACGTGCAGTTGCCTTCGCCGTCGTAGATCCAGGACTCTTCCGACCCGTCCGGGGCGATGCGGGCGGCGAGTTTGCCCTCGGGAGTCCAGACGAGGTGAGCGGTTCCGCCGAGCGGGTCGGTGACGGAGGTGACCCGGCCGAACCCGTCGCGGCGGTACCAGGTCACACCACCGAGCGGATCAGTCACCGCCTCGGGCAGACCCGCCTCATTGCAGTCGACGCGGGTGCTGTTGCCCAGCGGGTCCGTGACCGTGGCGAGGTGGCCGCGAGCGGTGTAGGTGAAGTGGGTGGTGCGGCCGTCCGGGCCGGTGACCGAGGTGCGGTTGCCGTGGGCGTCGAAGGTCTGCTCGGTGACGCCGCCGTCGTACCCGACCAGCCGCACAGGCAGGCCGAGGTCGTTGTACTCGGCCCGTGTCTCGCGGCCGTCCGGGCGCGTCACCACGCTCGGATTGCCGTGGTCGTCGTAGTCCAAGCGCGTGGTGTGGCCCAGCGGGTCCGTGCGGGAGAGCAGCCGGTTGTAGCGGTCGCGCTCGAAGCGGGTGACCGCGCCCAGCGGATCGATCTCGGCGACGACCTGAGTCGCGTCGTTGATCAGGTAGCGCCGGGTGCGGCCGAGCGAGTCCGTGATCGTGGTGACGCGGTGGCCGGTCGCGGGGTCGGTCGTGTCGTAGGTGAAAGCCGAGCGCAGATGCCCTTCCGTACCGGACTGGAAGACGCAGCGGTCCTGCTCGTCGTAGACATAGTCGAAGCGGCTGTCGTTGGTGTCCGTCCAGGAGGTGATACGGCCCTGCTCGTCGCAGCCGAACCGCAGCGGGCGCCCTGAGGTGCCTGTGACGGAGGTGAGGTGGCCGTCGGTGTAGCCGTAGCGCACCAGCTCCTGATCGCCCAGGTGCAGCGCGGTGATCCGGCCGTCTTCGGTGGTGAACCTCAGTTGGTGGCCGGCGCTGTGGGTGAGCGCGGTGGGGGTGCCGTCCTCGTCGTAGTCGCAGGTGATCCAGTTGCCGTTGCGGTCGTCGATCTGGTCCAGTAGCGCCAACTCGTCGTTGTGGTCGGTGAAATGCCACACCCGGCCCGACTCGGAGTCGGTGACCGTGTAGCCGCCTGCCGGGTCCCGGTCCAGCGGCCAGCGCTGCCCCTCGACGGGCAGGACGGGGACACCGGGCGCGGGGTGCGGGTAGGCCAGCAGCGAACGGTCCTCGCGGACGAAGATCACGCCGGAGGCGTCGATCAGCAGCCGCTGGTCGACGGTGGACGCCCAGGTCGGGCCGAACCAGCCGCCCGAACGGAACGACGACTCGAAGGTGCGGGAGAACACCAGAGGCAGCACACCGGGCAGCGCGACATCCGTCTGCTCGAGCAGCATCCGCCCCGTCGCCACATCGACCGGGTCACCTTCGCAGGTCTTGGTGTCCTTCTCCTGCGCCTCCGCCTTCGGGTTCTGATCGACCGCGTCCCGCGCTTCCCGGCCCGTCCCCGACTCGGCCAGGTCCTGCCCGTTCTTCAGCCCCTTGCGCAGCCCGCCGCGCACGGCGCCTGCGCCCTTGGACCCGATCAACTCGGGGATCAGGCGGCCGATGAACTCCATGGGATCCTTCTTGAAGGCGTCGACCATTGCGCCGGGGAGTTTCTCCGCGTTCCGCGCGGTGGTGACCAGACCGGCCGCCATCAGGTTCATGCCCTGCATGTACTCGGCCGGATGCGTCAGGTTGTAGGTGTCCAGGGGGTTGACCGCCCGGACGGAGGAGAGAAGGCCCGCGCCGCCTTTGAGCACCCCGCCCGCCAGGTGAAGGCTCTCCACGTCGACCGCGCCCTTGAAGTCCGCCAGCTCCGTCTTGACCCGGTCCAGGCCGGACGGCGCGGCCGGGGCGTGCCGCAGCGCTCCGCGGACCTTGGCGCCCGCGTCGGCGCCCGCCTCGTTGCGCTGCCGCCGTGCCTCGGACAGGATCCGGACCGCTTCCTCGCGGTCGGCCTTCCCCGAGTCGACAAAGTCTCCCGGGTGCGCGCCCGGATCGTCTCCGGCCTCGAACGCCGCTTTGTAGGAGCCGACCTTGGCGTTGTACGCGTCCCTGGCCTCGTTCGAGGCCTTCGTTCCGGACGCGTACAGCCTGATGGCCTCGGCCGCCTGGTCCTGCGCCCACCTGACCGTGTCCGCGTACGCGTCCAGGGCCTTGGCCGCGTCCTCGCACGCATCCGCCGCATGCAGCCACTTCTTGGGATGCATCCCGAATTTCTCCCGGAACGCGTCCGCGGCCCGGCCCTGCCAGTGCCCGGCATCGAGCTTGGCCATGCCCTGCCCGACCCGCTCGAACGCCTTTTGAAAGTCCTTCAGGTGCTTGACGCTGCCGGCCAGCGCTGACGTCCTGCCGTGGACCAGCTCGTTCGCCTGATCCGTCTCACCGAGCTGCTGCTCCCCGACACCGGCGCCCAGGTCGGAGGCGACACCGTCGCCCCAGTCCTCCACCGCGTCCGCCGCGCCCTCGGCGCCGACCGACTCCAGGCCGTCCCCCACCACATTGGTGGTGGCGTCGACCGCCGAGCCCACACCCTTCTTCGCCCCGTCCCACGCGTCCCCGAGCGCGCCCAACACCCCCATCAGCGCTGCTCCCCGCCCTCGTCGTCGCCCAGGGCCGCGTCCCATCCGGCGTCCTGGTTGGCCTGTGCCTGCCGAAAAGACTCTCCGCTGTAGTCCGGCGTCGACCCGTGCCCGCTGTCCCAGATCCCGCCGAACGACTGCTTCGTCACCTCGTCCTCACTGGCGTGCGGATTGCCCACCGCCGCATTCGCCGCGACCTTCAGCGCGCCCACGCCGTACTCCTCGGACTCGTGATAGGCGCCCGCCGCCAGACCCAGACCGGCCGCGAACTCGTTGCCTTCGGTCATGAGCGCCCGCACCCCCCACTCCCACCGTGAGCAGAACTCCTCCAGCGCGCCCGTCAGTTCGCCGTGGCCGACCTCCAGGCCGGACAGCGCGATGCCCTCGAAGCCCCGGCCCGTGCTGGCCTCACCGATCATGCCCACCTCGGTGAGCTCCGCCAACGCGGCGTCGATGCCCTTCGCCACCGCAGCCAGGGCCTCGGGATCCGCCCCGTAACCGCCGCTCATGCCGTACCCTCCGCAGCCGATGCGCCCACGGCCCGCGCGTTCACGGCCACCGAGTCCGGCACGATCCCCGCCACCGGCGGAAACAGGACGGCGTCCGCCCCGTCCGCGACATCCACGGCCACCCCGCACGGCACGCCCATCGCCGGTGCCACCACGTCCAGCAACCGCGCGCCCAGAACCCTGCGGTACGCCCACTCCTGGTCGGCCTCGCCCCGGGCCATGGCCCAGCGGGCGAGCGCGCCCTCGTCGGTGAACGCGTAGATCCAGCGGATGCCCTCCGACTCCGCCGACCACAGACCGTCCCCGTCAACCAGCGGCACCAGCACCGCCGTACGCCGGAACTCCCCCAGCAGCGCCGCGAATTCACGCCGGGCGCGCGCTATGTCCCCGTCCCTGTCCCCGTCAGCCGCCATGGCGACACGATCGCAGTGTGCGATTCCCTATCGCAACAGGAGTCGGCACGTGTCGCCGGGAGGTGTCGCATCTCACCGAGTATGCGACAACCAGGCTGAGTTCGGCATTTGGTCATCGATGGCCCGCCCCCGGGACGGAAGGGGCGGAGCCGCGGCCGTCTGCAATTGCAAGTGGCACGTCAGCGACGTGGGGGCTGCCTGCGGGGGAGGGGCTGCCCCGCCCCAAGCGCGCGTACGTACGGAGGCGACGGGGCTGTGCAGCTGTGCGGCCGGGTGGTACTCGGACCGCCGCCGGTGTCGGCACCGCTCGGTCGGGTGCGGTCGCGGTCGGCGCCGCGCCACCTCCGGCGCCCCCGGGCCCCGTCGACGCGACCGGATGGCGTGGTCGTCCATCCGGGTCAATCCGAGTGCTGACGTCGAGGCCTGGAGTCCGAAGCCCGACGTACGAAGTCCCATTGCTGCGGTCCGGCGCCGTCCCCGTACGCACGCGGCTTGGCGCATCCGGGGGTTTCTGGGGCGCCGTCCGCGCGTTCCTCCGTGCCGGACGGGCGCATGCGTCATCGTGATGCCCTATTTGTGTCTAAATATGACCTGGGACGCTGAGGAGGCACACCATGCGCGGAGCCACGTACGCCAGAGGGGCCGCAGGCGCGGTGGCCATCGCTCTCGCGGCCACCGGCTGTGGTGGTGGCAGTGGTGGCGGCGGGGGCAACTCGGCGGTTCTGAGTTCCTCCTGGGGCGATCCGCAGAACCCGCTGGAACCGGCCAACACCAACGAGGTCCAGGGCGGCAAGGTCCTCGACATGATCTTCCGGGGGCTGAAGCAGTACGACCCGAAGACCGGCGAGGCCAAGGACATGATGGCCGAGAAGATCTCGACCACCGACTCGCAGAACTTCACGGTCACCGTCAAGGACGGCTGGACCTTCAGCAACGGGGAGAAGGTCACCGCCCGGTCGTACGTCGACGCCTGGAACTACGCCGCCCACCTCCGCAACGCGCAGAAGAACGCCCCGTTCTTCAGCACGATCGAGGGATACGAAAAGGTTCACCCGGAGTCCGGCAGCCCTTCCGCGAAGACGCTCTCCGGGCTGCGGGTGAAGGACGGCAGGACCTTCACCGTCACCCTGAACCAGAAGTTCTCGACCTGGCCCAACACCCTCGGATACCCCGCGTTCTCCCCGCTGCCCCGCGCCTTCTTCGACGACCACGCCGGCTGGCTGAGCAAGCCCGTCGGCAACGGCCCCTACGCGATCGAGTCGTACGCCAAGGGCTCGCAGATGAAGCTCCGGGCGTGGGACGGCTACCCAGGCGCCGACAAGGCGCAGAACGGTGGCGTGGACCTGAAGGTCTACACCGACAACAACGCCGCGTACACCGACCTGCTGGCCGGCAACCTCGACGTCGCCGACGACATCCCGGCCGCCCAGTTGAAGAACGTCCGGCGCGACCTCGGCGGCCGGTACATCAACCAGCCCGCGGGCATCATCCAGACCCTGGCCTTCCCCTTCTACGACAAGAACTGGGGCGCGGGGAAGGAGAAGCTCCGTATCGGCCTGTCGAAGGCGATCAACCGCGCGCAGATCACCGAGCAGATCTTCCAGAAGACCCGGGCCCCCGCGAGCGACTGGACCTCCCCGGTCCTCGGCGGCCACGGCGGGTTCAAGGAGGGCATCTGCGGCGACGCGTGCGACTACAACCCCGCTCAGGCCAAGAAGCTGATCGAGGAGGCCGGCGGGCTGCCCGGCGGCAAGGTGACGATCACCTCCAATGTCGACACCGGCTCGCACCGGGTGTGGATGGACGCCGTCTGCAACAGCATCAACAACGCTCTCGGCAACGACCGGGCCTGCACGGTCAATCCCGTGGGCACCTTCGCGGACTACCGCAGCCGTATCCACAGCGGCAAGATGACCGGGCCGTTCCGCACCGGCTGGCAGATGGACTACCCGCTGATCCAGAACTTCCTCCAGCCGCTCTACTACACGGGCGCCTCGTCCAACGACGGCAAGTGGAGCGACAAGAAGTTCGACCAGCTCATCAATGACGCCAACGCCGACAGCGAGCAGAGCCGGGCCGTCACGACCTTCCAGGACGCGGAGAAGATCCTCGCCCAGCAGATGCCCGCCATCCCGCTCTGGTACCAGAACGGCAGCGCCGGGTACTCGGAGCGCCTCTCCGACGTCACCCTCAACCCCTTCAGCGTCCCCGTCTACAACGAGATCAAGGTCAGCTGACCCGTTGCCCGACCGACCCCCGGAGCCCTCATGGGACGCTATGTGATCCGGCGGCTGCTGCAGATGGTCCCGGTGTTCATCGGCAGCACGTTTCTGATCTTCTTCATGGTGTATGCCCTCGGAGACCCGGTCGCGGCGCTCTTCGGCGACAAGGCGCCCGACCCCGCCACCGCCGCCCGGATCCGCAAGGACCTCTACCTCGACCGGCCGCTGTGGCAGCAGTACCTGCACTACATGGGGCAGATCTTCCAGGGCGACTTCGGCACCGCGTTCAACGGCCAGCCGGTCACCGAGCTGATGCGCGAGTCCTTCCCGGTCACCCTCCGGCTCACCCTGGTGGCCATCGTCATCGAGGTGACCGTCGGTGTCGTCCTCGGCGTCGCCGGCGGCCTGCGGCGGGGCCGGACCGTCGACACCGGGATCCTCTTCCTCACCCTCGTCGTCATCTCCGTGCCGACGTTCGTCTCGGGATATCTGCTGCAGTTCCTGTTCGGTGTCCGATGGGGGCTCACCGCGCCGTCCGTCTCCTACGAAGCGCCGTTCGGCGAGCTGCTGCTGCCCGGTGTCGTCCTCGCCCTGGTGTCACTCGCCTACGCCACCCGGCTGACCCGCACCTCGATCGTCGAGAACGTCCGCGCGGACTACGTCCGTACCGCGATCGCCAAGGGGCTGCCGCGACGGCGCGTCATCACCCGTCACCTGCTGCGCAATTCGCTGATCCCGGTCGTCACCTTCATCGGCACCGACATCGGCTTCCTCATGGGCGGCGCGATCGTCACCGAACGGATCTTCAATATCCACGGCGTCGGATTCCAGCTCTACCAGGGCATCCTGCGGAACAACTCGCCGACCGTCGTCGGCTTCGTGACCATCCTCGTCATCGTCTTCCTGCTGGCGAACCTGTTCGTGGACCTCCTCTACGCCGTACTCGACCCGCGGATCCGCTATGCCTGAGCAGCCGTACGACATGAACGAGGCCGTCGCTCCCAGCAGCGCCGGGGGCTCCATGGACCTGGCCACGAGCGAGGCCGAGTCGCTGGAGCGGGCACCCGGCCCACCCACCGGCCCCGCCGGACCCGATCCCGCCGCCACAGCCGCCGCCGTACCGGCGCGCAGCCTCTGGTCCGACGCCTGGCGCGAACTGCGCCGAAACCCGGTCTTCATCATCTCCGCACTGCTGATCGTCTTCCTGGTACTGATCTCCGTCTGGCCGCAGCTCATCGCCGGCGGCAACCCCCTCCAGTGCGATCTCTCCAAGTCCCAGGCCCCTGCCGGGCCCGGCCACCCGTTCGGCTACGACACCCAGGGCTGCGACGTCTACACCCGCACCGTGTACGGAGCCCGGGCCTCGGTGACCGTCGGCATCTGCGCGACGCTCGGCGCCGCGCTGCTCGGCAGCGTCCTCGGCGGGCTGGCCGGCTTCCACGGCAGCTGGGCCGACGCGCTGCTCTCCCGTACCGCCGACATCTTCTTCGGCATCCCGGTGATCCTCGGCGGCCTGGTCTTCCTGTCCGTGGTCACCAGCAGCACCGTGTGGCCGGTGGTGGGATTCATCGCACTGCTCGGCTGGCCGCAGATCGCGCGGATCGCCCGCGGGTCGGTCATCACGGCCAAGCAGAACGACTACGTCCAGGCGGCCCGCGCGCTCGGGGCGAGCAACCGCCGTCTGCTGCTGCGGCATGTCGCGCCCAACGCCGTCGCCCCCGTCATCGTCGTCTCGACCATCGCCCTGGGGACGTACATCTCGCTGGAGGCCACGCTGTCCTATCTCGGCGTGGGCCTGCGCCCGCCGACCGTCTCCTGGGGCATCGACATCTCCAACGCCGCCCCGCAGATCCGCAACGCACCCCACATGCTGCTGTGGCCCGCGGGCGCGCTGAGCATCACGGTGCTGGCCTTCATCATGCTCGGCGACGCGGTGCGCGACGCCCTCGACCCCAAGCTGCGCTGAGGAGCCGCGCGATGACCGCACTGCTGGACGTACGCGATCTGCGGGTGGAATTCCGTACCAGGGACGGGGTCGCGAAGGCCGTCAACGGCGTCAGTTACAGCGTCGCCCCCGGCGAGACACTGGCCGTACTCGGCGAGTCGGGCTCGGGGAAGTCCGTGACCGCACAGGCCGTCATGGGCATTCTCGACAGCCCGCCCGGCCATGTGACGGGCGGTGAGATCTTCTTCCAGGGGCAGGACCTGCTGAAGCTGGGGCGGGAGGAGCGCCGCAGGGTGCGCGGAGCCAGGATGGCCATGATCTTCCAGGACGCGCTGTCGGCGCTGAACCCGGTGCTGAGCGTGGGCGAGCAGCTCGGCGAGATGTTCCGGGTGCACCGCGGGATGTCCAAGTGGGAAGCGAAGTCGAAGGCCGTGGAGCTGATGGACCGGGTACGCATCCCGGCGGGCCGGCAGCGGGTGAACGACTATCCGCACCAGTTCTCCGGCGGCATGCGGCAGCGCATCATGATCGCGATGGCTCTGGCGCTGGAGCCGGATCTGATCATCGCGGACGAGCCGACGACCGCCCTGGACGTGACGGTGCAGGCGCAGGTGATGGATCTCCTGGCGGAGCTCCAGCGGGAGTTCAACATGGGCCTGATCCTGATCACCCATGACCTGGGGGTGGTCGCGGATGTGGCCGACAGGATCGCGGTGATGTACGCGGGGCGGATCGTGGAGACCGCGCCCGTGCACGATCTGTACCGGCGGCCGGCCCACCCCTACACCCGGGGCCTGCTGGACTCGATTCCCCGCCTGGACCGCAAGGGGCGGGAGCTGTACGCGATCAAGGGTCTGCCGCCCAATCTGATGGCCGTGCCCGCGGGCTGTCCCTTTCACCCCCGCTGCCCCCGGGCCCGGGATGTGTGCCGTACGGATCCGCCGCCGCTGTGCACGGTCACCGGACCGGGGCTCACCGTGTCGCGGGGCGCCGGGGACGCAGGAGGCACCGGGGGCGCGGGCCGTACCAGCGCCTGCCACTTCTGGAAGGACGAGCTGCATGCCTGAGCCGAGCGAGCGGGCCGAGCGGGGCGGGCCGAATGAGCGGGCCGGGCCGAGCGAGCGGGCCGAGCCGATCCTTGCCGTGCGCGACCTCGCCAAGCTCTATCCGCTCACCCGCGGCATCGTCCTCAAGCGGCAGGTGGGCGCGGTCCGTGCGGTCGACACGGTCTCCTTCGAGCTGATGCGCGGCGAGACGCTGGGCATCGTCGGGGAGTCGGGCTGCGGCAAGTCGACGCTGGCCAGGATGCTGGTGCAGCTGGAACGGCCCACGGCGGGGCAGATCTTCTACCAGGGCGAGGACATCACCGGGCTGTCCGGGCGCGCGCTGAAGGCCGTACGCCGGAACATCCAAATGATCTTCCAGGACCCCTACACCTCGCTCAACCCGCGGATGACCGTGGGCGACATCATCGGCGAGCCCTTCGAGATCCACCCGGAGGTCGCGCCGAAGGGGGACCGCCGCCGGAAGGTGCAGGATCTGCTCGATGTCGTCGGGCTCAACCCGGAGTACATCAACCGCTATCCGCACCAGTTCTCGGGCGGACAGCGGCAGCGCATCGGCATCGCCCGAGGCCTCGCCCTGCGACCCGAGATCATCGTCGCCGACGAGCCGGTCTCGGCACTGGACGTCTCGGTACAGGCGCAGGTCGTCAATCTGATGGAGAGGCTCCAGGACGAGTTCGGCCTCTCCTACGTCATCATCGCCCACGACCTGTCGGTGGTCCGCCATATCTCCGACCGGGTGGCGGTGATGTATCTCGGCCGCGTCGCCGAGATCGGCACCGATGAGGAGATCTACGAGCACCCCACGCACCCGTACACCCAGGCTTTGCTCTCGGCCGTGCCCGTACCCGACCCGGAGGCGCGCGGGCGGCGGGAGCGCATTCTGCTGGACGGGGATGTGCCCTCGCCGGCCGACCCTCCATCGGGCTGCCGGTTCCGTACGCGCTGCTGGAGGGCGCGGGAACGGTGTGCGGAGGAGGCGCCGCCGCTGGCGGTCCCGGCCGCGTTCCGCGGCCACCGCGGCCCGGTCGCCCACGAATCGGCCTGCCACTTCGCCGAGGAGAGGGCACGCGTCGTCGTACCGGCGGAGATCGGGGAGGCATAGCACCGGGATTCGCCGGAGACCGTCGCACAGAGCCGGGGATTCGCCGGGACGGGCCTCACACTCCGGGGATTCGCCGGGGGCCTTCAGCGCCGGGGATTCGCCGGAACCGGCCGCACAGGCCCGCGGATACGCCGGGACCCGCGTCCGTTGGGCTGGGCTGTACGGACGCGGGTCCGGCCGGCAAGGCCGCTGAATCGCGGTCAGCGCGGGTCGTTGACCCCCTCGGCCGCGGCCAGTGCGGGGTCGAGGATCACGTCCTCGTCGCGCGCCGCGGTCGTCGGCTCCTCGGGAAAGTGACAGGCCGTCAGATGTCCTTCCCGGTTTCCCTCGATCCGCAGGAGCGGCGGCTCCTCGGACGCGCACGTGTCCTGTGCCTTCCAGCAGCGGGTGCGGAAGCGGCAGCCGGAGGGCGGGTTGATGGGCGAGGGGACATCGCCTGCGAGCCGGATGCGCTCGCGCCCCTCGCTGTCCGCCTCGTCCGTCAGAGATGCCTCGGGAACGGCGGACAGCAGTGCGTGGGTGTACGGGTGGCGTGGCCGGCTGTAGATCGAGTCGCGGTCGCCGACCTCCACCACCTTGCCGAGGTACATCACGGCCACGCGCTGCGAGAAGTGCCGTACCACCGCCAGGTCGTGGGCGATGAAGAGGAAGGCGATGCCCATCTCGCGCTGGAGCTTCTGGAGCAGATTCACGACCTGCGCCTGGATGGAGACGTCGAGCGCCGAGACCGGCTCGTCCGCGACGATCAGCTTCGGCTTCAGGGCCAGGGCCCGTGCGACTCCGATGCGCTGCCGCTGGCCGCCGGAGAACTCGTGCGGGAAGCGGTTGTAGTGCTCGGGGCTGAGGCCCACGATCTCCAGCAGCTCGCGTACCCGCTTCTCGACGCCACCGGACGGAGCGATGCCGTTGATCTCCATCGGCCCGCCGATGATGGTGCCCACCGTCTGCCGGGGATTGAGGGAGGAGTACGGATCCTGGAAGATCATCTGGATCTCGGAGCGGATCGGTGCGAGCTGCTTGCGGTTGGCGCGGGTGATGTCCCGGCCGCGGTAGGAGATGGTGCCCCCGGTCGGCTCCAGCAGCCGGGTGAGCAGCCGGCCCGTGGTCGACTTGCCGCAGCCGGACTCGCCGACCAGGCCGAAGCTCTCGGACTCGTGCACCGTGAGGTCGATGCCGTCCACGGCCTGCACCGCGCCGACCTTCCGCTTGATCGGAAAGCCGCCCGTGATGGGGAAGTGCTTGGTCAGCCCCTGCGCGACGAGGAGGGGCTCGCCCCCGGCCGGAGCGGCGTCGCGCGGTGCGGGAAGGGTGAGGTCTTTCTTCATCGTGTGTCTCTCCCTAACCCAGCCGAGGCTTGATCTGCTCGACGAAGATGGTCTGCTTCTGCTCGGCCGTCAGATGACAGGCGGCGCCGCGCCCGTCCGGCAGGGCCGGTCGCGTATCGGAGCAGCTGACCCCGTCCACGTCCGCGACGAAGGCACAGCGCGGGTGGAAGGGGCAGCCCGACGGCGGCGCGAGCAGGCTCGGCGGGGTGCCGGGGATGGGGGTCAGCGCCTCGTTGACGTCCGAGGACAGCCGCGGCATGGAGCCCAGCAGGCCCCAGGTGTACGGGTGCTGGGGTGCCCGCAGCACCTCCTGGACGCTGCCGCGCTCGACGGCCCGGCCCGCGTACATCACCAGCAGGTCGTCCGCGGTGTTGGCGACCACGCCCAGGTCGTGGGTGATCAGGACGATCGCGGAACCGAACTCCTGCTGGAGATCCTTGAGCAGGTCCAGGATCTGCGCCTGCACGGTCACGTCCAGAGCCGTCGTCGGCTCGTCCGCGATCAGCAGGTCGGGGTTGCAGACCAGCGACATCGCGATCATCGCGCGCTGCCGCATGCCACCGCTGAACTGGTGCGGATAGTCGTCCACCCGGAGCTTGGGATTCGGGATACCGACCTTGGTCAGCATCTCGATGGCTCGCTGCCGGGCCTCGTGCTTGGAGACGCCCATGTGCTTGCGGTACGGCTCGGCGATCTGGCGGCCGACGGTGTAGTACGGCGACAGGGCGGTGAGCGCGTCCTGGAAGATCATCGCCATCTTGTTGCCGCGCAGCTTCTCCATCGTCCGCTCGGCCGCGCCCGTCAACTCCTGGCCGTCCAGAAGGATTTCTCCCGATACCTCGGTATTGCGCGGGTCGTGCAGCCCCAGGATCGAGAGGTTGGTGACGGACTTCCCGGAGCCGGACTCGCCGACGATGCCGAGCGTCTGGCCGCGCTCCAGGTCGAAGGAGAGGCCGTCCACGGCCTTGACGATCCCGTCCTCCGTGGAGAAGTGCACATAGAGGTCGCGGACCGACAGGAATGTGCCCGACCCGGCGGGTGCGGGGCTGTCCTCTTCCTTGGTCAAGGTGGTCACTGGAAGATCTCCTAGGAGAGGCGCACGCGCGGGTCGATGAACGCGTAGGTGGCGTCCACGAAGATGTTGAACACGACGATCGCCGTGGCCGCGAACAGCATCACGCCCATCAACATGGGAAGGTCGGTGTTGAGCACCGACTGGACGGCGAGCCGGCCGAGGCCGGGCAGAGTGAAGGTGAACTCGGTGATCACCGCCCCGCCGAAGAGCGCGCCCATGTCGATGCCGAAGATCGTGACGATGGGGATGAGCGAGCCGCGCCAGGCGTAGCGGAAGAAGACCGTGCTCCGGGACATGCCCTTGGCCCGCGCGGCCCGTACGTGCTCCTCCTGGAGCTGCTCGATCATCGAGGACCGGGCCATACGGGTGTAGTTGGCGGTGAAGATCACGGACAGTACGCACCACGGGATGATCAGGCCGACGAACCAGCCGACCGGATCCGAGGTGAGGTTCACGTACTTGGGCTGGGAGAACCACTGCAGCTGGTAGACGAAGAGCGCCAGCACCAGCGGACCGAGGAAGTAGATCTGCAGGGAGCTGAGCACCAGCGAGGCGGAGCTGAAGACCTTGTCGACGATGGTGCCGCGCTTCCAGGCGGCGAGCATGCCCGCGCCCAGGCCGACGGTGAGGAACACCGCGGCGCCGCCGACGGCCAGTGACGCGGTGGTCGGGAACCGGTCGAGGATGGTCTCGAAGACCGGGGTGTTGTCGACGAACGAGTAGCCCAGGCACGGCGCGGGGCAGGGGCCGACCGCGAAGTCCCGGCCGGCGAAGATTCCGACCATGTAGTGCCAGTACTGCACCGGTATCGGCTCGTCGATGGCCAGGTTCTTGCGGATGATCTCCAGCGCGCCAGGCGTGCAGTTCTTGCCGCAGGCCAGCAGGGCCGGGTCACGCGGGATGCTGTAGAAGAGGAAGAAGGTCAGGGCGCTGATGATCAGAAGGATCACCACGGCGCCGAGTGACCGGCGAGCCAGGAATCGAAGCATTTGATGGGTGCTTTCGAGGGACGGCCAGGGGACGGCAGTGGCTGGGAGGGGCCGGGAAGGGTGCCCGTCCGCCGGTCCGGCGGACGGGCACCCACTACCCGAGGTGGCTGCTACTTCTTGACGTAGAGCTTCGTCGGGTCGATGCCGCTGAGGTCGTCGTTGTAGACGGCGCCGCCGATCTTGGAACCGCTGATCTGCATCTGCTTGTAGTAGTACGCCGGCACGACCGGGAGGACGTCCTCCAGGACGTACTTGCTGAGGGCGAACCACTCCTTGGCGGCCTTGGCCGGGTCCGAGATCTTGGAGATCCGGTCGATCTCGCTGTTGATCTTCGGGTCGTTGACGTGGGAGTAGTTGTTCGAGCCGTCAGCGATCTTGCGTCCGTCGAAGAGCGGCGGGATCACCGTGGCGGAACTCGGCCAGTCGTGGCCCCAGTTGTTGCGGTAGAGGTCGAAGCCGCTGTCGACCTTGCCGACCAGGTCGTAGTAGGTGTCGGCGGGCAGCTCCTTGCGCTGCACGTTGAAGCCGGCCTTCTTCAGCGCGTCCGCGACGGCGACGGAGACCTGCTGGTCCTCCTTGCTGTTCGCGTAGGCGTAGGTCAGCTTCATGCCGGTCTTGCCGGCCTCCTTGAGAAGCTTCTTCGCCTTCGCCGGGTCGCCGTTCGGGTTCTTGAGCTTGCCGTACGGGTCGTAGCCCTTCTCGTAGCCCGGGAGCAGCGGGCTGATCAGGCCGCCGGCGAGCTCGCCGCCCGCGCTGCCGCCGTACGGTGCGAGCACCGACTTGATCGGCAGGGCGTGGGTGATGGCCTCGCGGACCTTCTTGTCCTTGATCGTGTTCATGTTCATCGCGTACTGGGCGATGTAGCTCTGGTAGCCCGAGACGGAGCGCTTCTTGAGGGCCGGGTCGCCGAGCACCTTCTGGATGGAGCCCGCGTCCACCTGGTTGGTGAAGGTGGCGGCGTACTGGTTCTCTCCGGTGTCGGAGATGATCCGCTTGCTCGAGTCCTCGAACTGGTGGTTGAAGCTGATCTCGAACTTCTCGGGGTACTGGTGGCGCGAGGAGTCGGTCTTCGGGTCCCAGGCCGAGTTGCGGACCAGGGTCGCCGACTTGCCGGGCTTGAACGCCTGGACCTTGTACGGGCCGGTGCTCAGCGGCTTCTTGTCGTACTTCTCCTTGGTGTCCTTCTTGCCGTCGGGCACCGCGCCGTAGCCCGCCATGCCGACCGCGTACGGCAGGTCGTTCTGCGGCTTCTTGAAGTGGAAGATGATGGTCTTCTCGTCCGGGGTCTCGAGAACCGAGTCCGGCAGGTGCTTGCCGTCGTAGCCGCCCTTGGGCAGCAGCTTGCGGTAGTCGGCGCCCGCGGTGTCGGCGAGCCAGGACTGGACGAAGGTCGGGCCCTCGGTGATGAAGGACGCGAACTGCCGCTCGAAGGTGTGGCGGATGTCCTTCGAGGTGATCGGCGAGCCGTCCTCGAACTTGACGCCGTCCTTGAGCGTGTACTTCCAGGTCTTGCCGCCGTCCGAGACCTGGCCGCTGTCGGTGGCCAGGTCGCCGACGACGGTGTAGGCACCCTCGTTGTCCATCTTGACGGAGGTCAGGCGACGGTGGATCAGCGTCGCGAGCATGCCTTCGTCGGAGACGTATATCTGTCCCGGGTCGAGGTGGGAGAAGCTGTCGCGCTGGAGGATCCGGACCGTGCCGCCCGGCTTGGCGCCCTGCACGTCCTCGGCGGGGCCGGTGGAGGCCTTGGCGTCGGCGAACTCGATGAGGCCCTGTTCCTTGGCCTGCGGTCCCGCGTCGTCGCCCTTGCCGTCGCCGCCGCTGCCGCTGCTGCACGCGCTGAGGACGAGTGCCCCCGCGGCCAGCGCCACTACAGCGGCGCGCCCTCTGCGTACCTGAATACCATTCATGGCGTTCTCTGCACCTGCCTGTCGGTTGAGTCCGGTTGTGCTGTCCGAGCCGTGCATCAACGATTGGTCTTGGGGTCGAAAGCGTCCCGGACCGAATCCCCCAGGAGGTTGAACGCGACGATGAAGATCACCATCGAGACTCCCGGGAAGAACATGTAGGTGAAGTCGTTCTCGTAGACATCGGCGCCGATGGCGAACATCCGCCCCCAGTCGGGGGTGGGTTCGACGAGGCCCACGCCGAGGAAGGACAGACCGGCGATCGATGTCACCGTGTTGGGCAGCATGTACGTGCCCTGCACCAGGATCGGGGTGACCAGATTGGGCAGCAGCTCCTTGCGGATGATCCGCCAGGGCGAGGCGCCGCTGATCTTGGCCGCCTCGATGAACTCGCGTTCCCGCAGCGAGAGCACCGCACCGCGCAGGATCCGCGCCAAGGTCATCCAGCCCAGGAACCACAGCACCAGAACGATCGCCACACAGCGGATGTATGTGGGCGTCTCATCCGTCGGGTCGACGAAGAGGGCGACCACGATCGGCATGAAGGCGACGAAGAACAGCTGGTTGGGGAAGCCCATCAGCAGGTCGGTGATGCGGCCGACGACGAAGTCGGTGCGCCCGCCCAGGTATCCGGCCGCCACCCCCAGCACGATCCCGGTGAGCACCGAGACAAGGGTCACCGCGACCGAGAGGAGCAGCGAGGTGCGGATGCCGTAGACGAGCTGGGTGAGGACATCGCGGCCCAGGATCGGCTCGATCCCGAACCAGAAGTCGCCGTCGATACCGCCGTTGGGCTTGATCGGATAGCCGAAGCCGTTGAGCAGGTCCGGCTGCTCCTGGCCGTAGCGGGTGTACGGGTCCTTGCCGTACAGCCACGAGACGACCGGGGCGAGCAGACCGATGGCGAAGAAGAAGAGTACGATATAAGCCGATATTACGCCGGAACGGTCGCGTCTGAAGCGCCGCCACATCAGCTGGCCGGGGGAGCGGCCGGTGAGCTCGCCGGACTCCGCCTCGGTCGCCTTGGTGATCCCGTCGATGCCGCTGCCGCCGTCCGGGGACGACGAGGGGGTGCCGGCCCCGGCCGCGGCGGCCTGGGATGGACTCGTCATGCGAATGGCCCCCCGCAAAGAGTTGTGTGGAAATGTGCCACGACGCCGATGTGCGCCATGAGTTGAGCGGACTTTTGCAACTTATTTATGTCCCAGTCAAGAGGGTGCGGAGCTCAGATGTGAGGCTCGTTCACATCTTGAGCGAAGATTGCGCAGATTGAGGTCGTCACGTGCTTGACACGTCCCACCTCTGCCGGATATTCCGGCTAAATGCCCATCAAATTCGTTAACAGACAAGCAACTTGACTGACGCAACTCCGATATACGGACTCCCCATGCTGAACTGCGTACGGCCGTGCGGGTGCCGTAGGCCGGCCGGGTGCGCGACGCCCGGCCGGTCGCCCGCTTGTTGATCGCGGCGATGCGGGGTAGAACCGACAGTCATGGGGCAGGGGCGGACACTCGGGCGCGGAGCGCGCCTTTTCGGCGCAATGGCGTGCACCCTGCTCGCATTGATCAATCTGGTATGGATCATCACCGATCTCACCGTGGCCGCCGGGCCGGCCGATGTGTGGTGGCTCTGGGCCGGAATGCCGTCCCGGGCCGAGGGCGGACTCTGGAGCACCTCCCTGGCGGACCCGCTGCTGTTGTGCGTCCACGCCGCTGCGGGGGTCGCGGCGATGCGCTCCGCTTCCGCCGCGGGGGCCCTCGTCTCGGCCGCGGCGGTCACCCTCGCGCTGCGGTCCCCCGTCCTGTGGATGCTCCAGGCCGACTGGATGCGGATCGTCGACGAGGAACTGCGTACGCAGGCGACGCTCACCGCCGGTGCGGGGGTGGTGCTCGGTGCCGCCCTGCTCGTCGTCGTCGCGGTGGGACGGCGTCCAGTTGACGGCGCTGCCGGCGCTGACGGCGCTGCCCGGGTCCTGCCGGTACGGCCAGGGCCGACCGCGTCCGTCATCGTCTTCCTGCTCCTCGCCGCCGCCTCGGGAACCGGCGCCGCCTGGCAGGTCCACTGGGCGCGGGAGTGGGGTCGGCGGACGTACGGAAGTCTGCTCACCGGCGACGGGCCGCAGAACGTCTACGGGCTGCTCCAGCCGCCGTACGGCTGGCTCAGTTGGACGATCATCGGGCTCGGCCTGGTGGGCGCGGTCGCCGCGCTGTGCCGCGCGACGTTCTCCCGGCCGCTCGGTATGACGGCGGCGGCGATGCTGCTGGCCTGGGGACTGGCGGCGGTCTCCGTGCACCAGCGGACGGACGCGTTCCGGGACTTCGGCGATCTGCCGGTGCGCGAGCAACTGAGCGCGGCCACCGCGCTGTTCGAGACGTTGGCCGGGATCGCGGTGCTCTGGGTGCTGGCCCGGTGCGGGGAGAGACCCGGCGCGGAGCCGTACGAGGGCGCGTACAGCCACGACGGAATCGGGGTCCACTCCCCGCCGCCTCCCTCGCCCCCGCCCCCGGGCTGGTGACCGGCCCCGGGGGCGGGCGTGGGAGGCAGCGGGGTCGCTGTGAGGCGGGGCGCGTGGGTCAGCCGACGCCCAGCGAGCGCTTGAGGAAGGACACCTGGAGGAGCAGCAGGTTCTCGGCCACCTGCTCCTGCGGCGTCATATGGGTCACCCCGGACAGCGGCAGCACCTCGTGCGGGCGGCCCGCGGCGAGCAGCGCGGAGGAGAGCCGCAGGGTGTGCGCGGCGACGACGTTGTCGTCCGCGAGGCCGTGGATGACCATCAGCGGCCGGGCCTGGTCCGCCAGTTCCGGCAGGCCCTCGTCCGTGACGAGCGAGTTGGCCGCGTAGACCTCCGGCTGCTGCTCGGGGTGGCCGAGGTACCGCTCGGTGTAGTGGGTGTCGTAGAGCCGCCAGTCGGTGACCGGGGCGCCCGCCACGCCCGCGTGGAACACATCCGGGCGGCGCAGCACCGCGAGGGCGGCGAGGTAGCCGCCGTACGACCAGCCTCGGATGCCGACCCGTGTCAGGTCGAGCGGGTGGATTTCGGCCATCGCCCGGAGCGCCTCGACCTGGTCGTCGAGGGTGGCGCCCGCGAGGTCGTGTGCGATGCCCTTCTCCCAGGCGGGCGAATGGCCGGGGCTGCCGCGGCCGTCGGCGACAACCACCGCGAAGCCCTGGTCGGCGAACCACTGGGAGGTGAGGTGGGCGTTGTGGGCGGCCACGACGCGCTGGCCGTGCGGCCCGCCGTAGGGGTCCATCAGGACCGGAAGCGGTCCGTCCGCCTCCCGGTAGTGCGTCGGTAGCAGAACGGCGCACGGAATTCGGCGTGCGCCCCCCACGGTGAGTTGTGCGCGGGCCGCGAGCGCCGGTTGCTCCGCGTACGAGGCGATCGTCCCGACCGGCTTGCCGTGGTCGTTCACCCGGACCGTCGCGCCGCTGCGCTCCAGTGACGTGGAGGCGAGCACGCAGACGGCGCCGGAGCGGACCGCGGAGTGCACGCCCCGCCCCTCGGAGACCCGCTCGACGCCGAGGTCGTTCACCCGGTGGACGTGGATCTCGCCGGTTTCCGGGGCCGCGGCCTCCGGCCCGGCGGAGACGGAGACCAGGATGTCGTCGTCCGAGATGTCCAGTACGGCCCGTACGTGCAACTGCGGCCCGGTCAGCGGCCGGTCCCCGACCATCAGCACGCGCGCCCCGCCCTCGTCGGCGATCCGTACGAGCCGTCCGTCCGGCGCCCAGGCGGGTACGCCGGGGAACAGGTCCAGCCAGACCGGGTCCTCGTCCGCGTGCAGCATCCGTGTCCCGCCGGTAGCGGTGTCGACGGCCAGGCAGAGCTGGCTGCGCTGGTCGCGGGCCTGTACGAGGAGCAGCGGGGGACCCGCGGCGGACCAGTGCACGCGCGCGAGGTACGGGTAGCGCTTTCGGTCCCACTCGACATCGGTGCGGGAGCCGTCGAGGCCGAGGAGGACGAGCCGGACGTCGGCGTTGGGCGTTCCGGCGGCGGGGTAGGCCACCTCCTGCGGCGGCCGGCCGGGGTTGGCGGGGTCGGCGATCCACCAGCGCTGCACGGGTGATTCGTCGACGCGGGAGACGAGCAGCCGGCTGCTGTCGGGCGACCACCAGAAGCCGCGGGAGCGGTCCATCTCCTCGGCGGCGATGAACTCGGCCAGACCGTAGCCGATGTCCTCGCCGTCCGGCTCCGCCAGTGCCCGGTCGTTGCCGCCGTCGGCGTCGACGAGGCGCAGCGCACCGCCGGAGACATAGGCGACGCGCCGTCCGTCCGGGGAGGGGCGGGGGTCCACGACGGGCCCCGGAACGGCCAGTTCACGCGCCGTACCGGCCCGGAGCTCGGCCGCGAAGAGGCGCCCGGAGAGCGCGAACGCCGCCAACTCGACGGCGTCGTCCACCGCGTAGCCGACCACTCCCGCGGATCCTTCCCGGCTCCGCTCCCGCCGCGCCCGTTCCTCGGCGGACAGCTCCTCGGACGCGCCGGCCAGCAGCCCGGCGGGGTCGGCGGCGATGCGCTCCTGCCCCGAGCCGAGGTCGTGGACCCAGAGCAGATTCTCCCGGTCGGTGCCGCTCCGGGAGCGCAGGAACACCACGCGGGCGCCGTCCGGCGACACGGTGAAGGCGCGGGGCGCACCGAGGGTGAAGCGCTGGGTGCGGGCGTGCTGGCGCGGAAATGAAAGCTGTCCGGTCATGCGGTGACCCTAATCCGGGAGGGGCGGCGCTGTACGGCGGCTGCGGGCCTGCGGGCCGCCGGTCCGGGGTGCGCGGGCCTGCCGGTCTGGAGGTGCGCGGGCCGCCGGTCTGCGAGTGCGCTTCCCGCGGCCGGGAGTTCCTGAGCGCGTGGGCCCGCCGGGGAGCCGCCCCTTGTCCCACCCGCAGGGTGGTCGCGGCCGGTCCGGGGGCGCTGGTCCGTCATTGCATACCCGGTATGCGGCCAGGGGGAGTTCCCGCCGGCGCCACCCGTGCGGGTGGTTGAACGCGTACGGGTTTCCCGCGGCCGGTCGCCCGCCGTCGGCGGCTGCGCACGCGACGAGGGGACCGTCCGCGGCCGCCCCGGTCGCCGGGCGCGGGAACCGGCCTGGTGGCAGGACCGGTTGAACGGGCGGGAAGTGCCGGGGCGGGGCCGGTGCACCCCGTATTCACCGTGGCAGCGGCCTCCGCGGGGCGGCCCCGTCGACGAGGCGACCCGTGCGCCCCTCGTCTGCTCCCGTGCACCGATCCATGCGAGCGAACGGAAAGTTATGATCAGTCGCGCGCAGTGGGTACGAAGCCTCTGGCGTCTGTATGTTGTCCGACCGTTGGCCCGACCGCGCATATTGGAGGTGAACCGTCGTGGCACTCTCGATTTCGGCGGTGGTGCTGCTGGCGATCATCGTCTTCCTGCTGGTCCGGAAATCCGGGCTGAAGACCGGACACGCGGTGGTCTGCATGCTGTTGGGGTTCTATCTGGCGAGTTCGTCCATCGCGCCGACCATCAGCGACCTGACGACGAACGTCGCGGGGATGATCGGGGACATCAAGTTCTGAGTTCAGCCGCACCGCCTCGTACGCTGTAGCCATGACCGACCTGCCCTCCCGCCGTCTGCTGCTGGTGCACGCGCACCCGGACGACGAGACGATCAACAACGGCGCGACCATGGCCAAGTACGCGGCCGAAGGCGCCCACGTCACTCTGGTGACGTGCACCCTCGGCGAGGAGGGTGAGGTGATCCCGTCGGGGCTGGCTCATCTGGCCGCGGACCGCGAGGACACCCTCGGCGCGTACCGGATGGGCGAACTCGCCGCCGCCATGGCGGAGCTCGGCGTCACCGACCACCGTTTCCTCGGCGGCCACGGGCGCTACCGCGACTCCGGAATGATGGGCCTCGGACAGAACGACCGCCCGGACTCCTTCTGGCGGGCGGACGTCGACGCGGCCGCGGCCGAGCTCGTCGAGGTCGTACGGCAGATCAGACCGCAGGTCCTGGTGACGTACGACAGGAACGGCGGTTACGGGCACCCCGACCACATCCAGGCGCACCGAGTCGCCATGCGCGCAGCCGGGCTCGCCGCCGAGCCCGCCTTCCGGCGGGACCTGGGCGAGCCGCACACCATCGACAAGATCTACTGGAACTGCCTGCCGCGCTCGGTGGTCGAGGCCGGATTCGCGAAGCTGCGCGAGGCGGGTCTGAGTTTCGACGGTGTCGCCGAGCCGGAGGATCTGCCGGGTGTGGTCGACGACGCGGAGGTGACGGCCCGGATCGACGGCCGGGAGTACGCGGCCGCCAAGACGGCGGCGATGCGCGCCCACGCCACCCAGATCGCCGTGGACGGCCCGTTCTTCGCGCTCTCGAACGACCTGGGCCAGCCGCTGCTCGTGGAGGAGTACTACCAGCTGGCCGCCGGGAAGCCGGGCGGCGAGCTGCCGGAGGCCGATCTCTTCGCCGGGGTGGCACGGTGACCGCCGTGCGACTCGTCGCCTATGCCGTATTCGCCGTATTCGGTCTGCTGGTCGGGGTGGCGGGCGCGCTCGTCCAAGCCGGCTGGCTCCCCGGCGGGTTGCTGCTCGCGCTGCTCGCCATCGGGGGGCTCTGCTACGGCGGCGTGAAGGTGACCGGCACCAGGATCGGGGGGGCCGCGGCGTCCGCGGGCTGGCTGATCGCCGTACTGCTGCTGACCGCCACCCGGCCGGAAGGTGATTTCCTCTTCGGCGCGGGCATCGGGTCCTACATCTTCCTGCTCGGCGGGATGCTGGTCGCTGTGATGTGTGCCACCCTGCCTCGACTGCCTTCACCGGGCGGGCAGCCCGCCCGACTTGGCAAGTGACGTGACAAAACGCACCGCACTGCGGGGCCGCCGCCGGGATCGGCGATGCGGTGGTCCTGGAGTACCCGTCGGCGCTGCCCAGTATGGTGGTGCGCGCCGCCGAGCCGCCCGAGCGAGGTCATGACGGGCGGCGGAGCTAACCGGGAGAACCGCCTTGAGCCGAGAATCTGACACATCGTCCTCCGGGCCCCAGGGGCGCGGTGGAGCCGCCTACCCCTCGGGGACGCCGCCGTACGGATCGCGCCAGTCTCCGTCGCAGGACGCCGCGGTCGACTCCCAGGCTGTGGACGCCGCCGAGGCGCCCAAGCCGGAGGAGCCCAGGACCGAGACCACGCTGACCACCCGGATCCGGATCAGCATCCCCGGCTCGAGGCCCATCCCGCCGGTCGTCATGCGCAAGCCGGTGGATGAGGCGGACAGCGAGGCCATCGCCCCCTCCTCGCCCGCCCCGGCTCCCGCTCCGGCGCCGCCGCCCAGGCAAGAGTCGCAGCCGAGGCCCGGCACCGGCGGCAGGGACGACGCGAAGACCACCAGTGACTGGTTCGCGCCGCGCAAGTCGACCCCGACACCTCCGCCCGCTGCTCCCGCCGGTCCTGCCGGACCCGCGGGGGAGCGGCAGAGCGCCGATCTGCCCTACTTCCCCGATGGCTCCGGCGCGCACGGCACCGGTCCGAATCCCGCGTTCGGTGCGGGTTTCGGTGCGGGTAAGGACTCCGGGTCCGGCTCGGGCTCCGGGCCGGCGTACGGTCCCGGCAGCCGCCCCGGCTCCGGGTCCACCCCTCCGTTCGGTACAGGCATCCGCTCCGGCTCCGGACCGGCCGGGCCCACCGGGCCTGTGGGGCCCGGCGGGCCGGCAGGACCTGTGGGACCCGTCGGGCCCTCGGGGCCGACGACCGGTCCGGCGTCCGGCGATATGCCGGTCACGCCCCCGTCCGGGTTCCAGCAGGGCCGAGGAGCCGCGGGCCCCGGTGACGGCACCGCGCGGCCGACCCCGCAGCACCCCGGCTCCCCCGACGACCGCCGTCCGCCGGCTCACGGCATCGGCGCCGTCGGCGCCGGCCGTCCCCTCGGTACCGGCGGTCCGATGGGCGCCGGAACCGGTCCGCTGGGCCCTGGAACCGGTCCGCTGGGCCCCGGCGCCCCCGGTCCGGCCGCCCCCGGTCCGGCCGGCACCGGTCCGTTCGGCCCCGGCGCGGGATCCGGCGACGGGCCGGAGCACGTATCCGGTGACACCCTGGTCAGCGGCATTCCTGTCGTCGGCGGCACCGGCCCCTCTCCCTTCCCCGCTGCCCAGCCCTCCGGTGCGGCCTCCGAGGCCCGCCCCCAGGCGTCGTCGTCGAGTCCGTCCTCCTCCGCCGGGAAGAAGAAGGGCCGCCCCAAGCTCGTACTCGCGGGAGCCGGGCTGTTCGGCCTGCTCGCCGTCGCGTACGGCGCGGGGCTGCTGCTCGATCACGCGGACGTACCGAAGGGCACCACCGTCCTCGGCGTGGACATCGGCGGCTCGACGAAGGTAGCGGCGGTCGACAAGCTCGACGACGCCCTCAGCGACCGGCGCAGCGCACCGCTGACCGTCACGGTCGACGGCAAGGAGGGCAAGCTCAAGCCGTCCGCCTCAGGCCTGACCATCGACACCGAGTCGACGGTCCGCGCCGCCGCCGGACGGGACTACAACCCCGTCTCGGTGATCGGCTCGCTCTTCGGCGGCTCCCGCGAGGCCGAGCCGGAGATCTCGGTCGACGAGGAGAAGCTGAGCGCCGCGCTGAAGATCCTCGCCGGCGACACCGGCGGCGACCAGGACGGCACGATCACCTTCAAGCCGGGCAAGGCCATCCCGACACCTGGCCGGACACACCAGGCGCTGGACGTCGGCCAGGCGGTCGCGGCGGTCGACAAGGCGTACCGCGAGCGGGCGGAGACCGGCACGAGCCCATCCGTCGACCTGCCCGTCAGCCTGCAGAAGCCGACGATCAGCCGGGCCGAGATCGACCGTGCGATGAAGGACTTCGCCCAGCCCGCGATGTCCGGACTGGTCACCGTCCAGACCGACGCGGCGCACAAGATCTCGTTCAGTCCGGAGAACTCGCTGCCGAAGTTCCTGGGCATGCAGGCGATCAACGGCAAGCTCGTGGACACCTACGACCTGAAGGCGCTCGAGAAGCTGTACGGCGGCACGTTCGAGGGCGTCAAGGTCCTGCGCGGCAACGGCCAGAAGACCCCGGTCACTCCGCAGGACGTGGCGGGTGTACTCCGCACGGCGCTGCGCGGGAAGACGCCCGACGACCGTATCGGCGTGATCAAGGTCAACGTCCGTTAAGCCGCTGCTTCATCCGGTCCCGGACGTGGTGCCGTCCGGGACCGCGCGGACCCGTGGGCCCGCTCGGCTCAGTTCAGCATGGCCCGCGCGGCGAGCGCCTGGCGCTGGACGGATTCCGCCGCCTCCGGGTCGACCGGGGCGATCACCTCCGCGTACTCCTCCAGCTCCGATGCCCCCACCGTGAAGTCGCCGCGCTGGACCAGTAGTCGGGCGCGCTCGTAGCGCAGCCGCGCGGGATGGCTCGGGAGCAGCAGCGACAGCTCCACCGCCCACAGCTGGACATCCGTACGCTCCGGGCGGGCGGCCGCCCACGCGCGGATGTTGTTGAGGATCCGCAGGATGATCTCCAGCGGTTCGGCCGGGGTGAGCATCGCGGAGGTGAGCGGCACTCCCGTCGAGCCCGCCACCAGCAGCTCGGCGTCCTCCCCGGTCATCACCCGCCCGCCGTCGAACGGATCCGTCAGCACCTGGGTGTCCGGAGCGGCCGGGTCGCCGAAGCCGACCACGAAGTGGCCGGGCAGCGCGACCCCGTACACCGGGGCGCCCGCCCGCCGTGCGACCTCGATCCACACCACCGACAACAGGATCGGCAGGCCGCGGCGCCGCCGCAGCACATGCGACAGCAGCGAGGACTCCAGCCGCCGGTAGTCGGCCGGGCCGCCATGGAAGCCGTACCGCTCGCCCAGCAGATCGGCGACCGCGTGTGCCCACCCCAGGGCCCCTTCCGCGGGCCGGTACGGCAGTAGGCCCGCCAGCCGGTCCAGTTCGATCTGAGCCTCGTCGATCCCCGCCTCGCCCGTCTCCGGATCCGCCTCCGCGGCCACCAGCAGGCACAGCAGCGCGAGGTCGGGCCGCTCGGCACGTGCCGCCTCGGCGAACCGCTTTCGCCTGCCGTCGCTGGTGTGCATATGTGCCTCGTACCCGCTCAGCGGGTGCCATCCTCGGGAGCCCGGAAGTGGTGGTACGCGTGGTGGGCGCTGAAGCCCATGCCGTCGTACAGCGCACCGGCGCCTTCGTTGTCCGTCTCGACCTGGAGATACGCGGCGGAGGCGCCCTCGTCCAGGGCCTTGCGGGCGAGCGCCGTCATCACCGCGGAGGCCAGGCCCTGCCGCCGTAGTGCCGGGTCGACCTCTATGGCCATGAACCCGGCCCAGCGCCCGTCGACCACGCACCGCCCGATCGCGGCCGGCGGCTCGCCGGCCTCCGTGCCCGGGACGGTCGCGAACCACACCGACGGGCCGCCGCCCAGCACGTCCCGCACCTCGGGGGCGGGTTCGGCGGACCGCTGGTAGCGGGCCAGCCACGCATCGTCGATCGTGCGGGAGAGCGCCACCGGGGAGGCAGCGCCGGGCAGTGTCCGCCGCGGATCGGGCACCTCGGGGTCGGCGATGGGCGCGAGCGCGGCGACGCGTATCAGCGCGGTGACCTCCAGGGTCCAGCCGCGCGCTTCCAGCTCTGCGGCCAGCTGCTCCTGGGATCCCTTCGCGCCGGTGCTGACCTGCATATACGCGGGCAGGTTCCGCTGGGCGTACCACTCGGTGACGCGCTCCAGAGCATCGTCCAGGGGGAGGCCGGGGTCACCGAGCGGCAGCACCGAGTTGGCCCGCCGGGTGAATCCGCCCGCCCAGCGCAGCTCCCACTCGCCGAGCCGCTCGCTCTCCACCGGCGGCCAGCCGCGGGCCGCGATACGGTCGAGCTCCTGCCAGCTCGCCGACGGGCCCCTGCGGCGGGCGGGCGCCGGAGGAACGACCTTGCCCGCGACCAGCGTGGATTCCACGATCCGGACGGCCTCACCGGTGCGTCGTTCGATGCAGAGCACCCCGCTGTCCCACGATGTGAGCATCCCGACCGTGTCGGTGAATTTCCCGGCACCCGCGGCGGCACCCGTCAGGGACCGTACCGATACCCTTTTGCCCACGTCAGCAGCGGTGATGGCGACTTCGAGTCGCCCACCAGTGGTGAATTCCACAGCTTGATCCGCCCCTCCTGTTCGTCTCGTGCCCCGGAACGGAGATACTAGGTGCGGGCATCGACGACGCCGCGCTCCCGCGCGCCCGCGGCGGAGCCGCCAATGGGTCCGCCGGCCCTACCGAGGAGGAACGACAGCGTGACCTACGTCATCGCGCAGCCTTGTGTCGACGTCAAGGACAAGGCGTGCATCGAGGAGTGCCCCGTCGACTGCATCTACGAGGGCTCACGGTCCTTGTACATCCACCCGGACGAGTGCGTCGACTGCGGGGCATGTGAACCGGTCTGCCCGGTCGAGGCGATCTTCTACGAGGATGACACTCCCGAGGAGTGGAAGGACTACTACAAGGCGAACGTCGAGTTCTTCGACGAGCTCGGTTCGCCTGGCGGTGCATCGAAGCTCGGCCTGATCGAGCGCGACCACCCCTTCATCGCAGCGCTGCCGCCGCAGAACCAGTAAGCCCGGCGGCTGCCACAGCGCCGCCTCGGTCCCGTACGGGGGTGGACTCCGTACGGGACCGAGGCGTAGGTGCGGGCGGGGCGGCGCTGCCACCTGCCGCGGTCGCGGCCCGGCCGCCGGCCGGGCCCAGCCCGCCCGGCACCGATCCGTGTACGAGAAAGAGAGCACCGTGCCCACAGTCTCCTCCCGTCTCCCCGTCTTTCCATGGGACCGGCTAGAGCCGTACAAGGCGACCGCCGCCGCCCACCGGGACGGCATCGTGGACCTCTCGGTGGGCACTCCGGTCGACCCCGTCCCCGAGCTGATCCGGCGCGCGCTGACCGCCGCGTCCGACAGCCCCGGCTACCCGACCGTATGGGGCACCGCGCAGCTGCGTGACGCGATCACCGGCTGGGCGGGGCGGCGGCTGGGAGCGTCCGGCCTGGAGCATGGGAATGTCCTTCCCGTCGTCGGCTCGAAGGAGCTGGTGGCGTCGCTGCCCACACAGTTGGGCCTGGGCCCCGGCGACCGTGTCGGCCACCCGCGGCTCGCCTACCCGACGTACGAGGTGGGGGCCCGGCTCGCCGGTGCGGAGCCGGTCGTCTTCGACTCCGTGACGGATCTGGACCCTGCCGGACTCGAGCTGCTGTGGCTCAACTCGCCCTCGAACCCCACCGGCCGGGTGCTGGCCAAGGACGAGCTGCGGTCGGCCGTCGCCTGGGCGCGCGAGCACGGCGTGCTGGTGTTCAGCGACGAGTGCTACCTGGAGCTGGGCTGGGACGCCGAGCCGGTGTCCGTACTGCACCCGGACGTCTGTGGCGGGAGTTACGAGGGCATCGTCGCGGTGCACTCGCTCTCCAAGCGCTCCAACCTGGCGGGCTACCGCGCCGCGTTCCTCGCCGGCGACGCTGCCGTCCTCGGGGAGCTGCTCCAGATCCGCAAGCACGGCGGAATGATGGTGCCGGCGCCGGTGCAGGCCGCCACGGCCGCGGCGCTCGGCGACGACGCGCATGTGGCCGAGCAGCGCGCCCGGTACGCGGCCAGGCGCACAGCGCTGCGCGGCGCCCTGGAGGGCTGCGGCTTCCGTATCGAGCACAGCGAGGCGAGTCTCTACCTCTGGGCGACGCGGGACGAGCCGTGCTGGGACACGGTCGGCGACCTGTCCAAGCGGGGCGTTCTGGTGGCGCCGGGCGAGTTCTACGGCCCGGCGGGCGAGCGGTTCGTACGGGTCGCGTTCACCGCGACCGACGAGCGGGTGGCCGAGGCGGTCCGGCGGCTGAGCTGACGGCAGCGGCAGTGCGTGCGCCGGCTGACGAGGGCGGGACGCACAGGGACGCCGATGCCGAGGGCGAGCAGCAGGTACGTACTTGAGATGCGCGAAGGGCCCGGGGAGCGATCTCCCCGGGCCCTTCGCGTGGGTGTCAGCCGCCGGTCGGCAGGCCCTGCACCGGCAGTCGGCCCGCGGACGGCAGCCCTTGCGTGCCGCCGGTCTTCTGCGCGGTGGTGGCCGTGTCGCCGAGCACGCCGCGCGTGGTGCCCGCGGCGTCACGCGCGGCCTTCTGGGCGGCCGGAGCGGTGGCCTTGCCGACCCCGCCCACGGTCTTCGCAGCCTTCGGCACGGAGCTCTTCACGGTCTTGCTGCCGCTGTCTCCCGCTTGCTGGCCGACGCGCTTCGAGGTGCCGTCGAGGGTCTTCCCGAGGTGCGCACCGTCGAGGGCGCCCACCTTGCCGAGGGTGGCCGTGCTCGGCAGATCCGCGGCGCTTGCCGTGCCGGCAGCGCCGACAAGGGGAGCGGCGCCCGCTGCGACCAGCAGCGCGGCTCGGGCGATCCGACGCGTGAGGGGGAGGGACATTGTGCTCCTTTGACCGAAAGACTTCAGCTTCTGGTGTATCTGGCATGTCCGCAGGGCGGACGCAGTGACTACCGCGTGAGGAGCTGGAAGGTTGCGGCGGACGCCGGTAAAAAATTGGCAATGCGTCGCATAATCCGGTGTGGATTAAAACGGGCAAACAAGGACCGAAGTGGCTGTCTGCCGGATCGTCACTTCTCTTTATTTCCAAGGGAGTTGGAGGAAGTCGCATTCCCTCCGCAGACGGCTGCGAGCGGCTCCGGGAAACGGAATGCGTGCCGCTTTAGGGGGAGTGGTCGCACTATTGAGCGGTGGTGATGAGTACCTCGTCGGAGCCCCGGATCTTTTCCGGGCCGGAGTCAGCGTCGGCCTTCTGCCAGCCTTTCTCGGAATCCTCGGCGCTCCACACCCGGCCCGCATAGGAGACCTGTGCGATACGCAGCCCGGAGGCCTTGGCCACCGCCCAGTGAGCCACTTCCCAGCCGCGCCGTCCCGCGCTGCCCGGAGTCGCCGCCGAAGCCACCGGGACCACGACGACCGAGCCGGAGCGGCTCTTGCCGGCGCCCGCGGCACCCTGATCCCCGCCGGCGGCCTCCGTACGCGGCAGCACGCCCGGGCCGAAGTCCCGGATGAGCCTGTCCCGTACCCGCGCCGGGCTGCCGGGCGTGCCGTCGTCCGACCCCGTCGTACAGCTGAACGCCCCTGCCGACCGGCCCGTGAGCGCGGAGGAGAGCAGCGCGGCGTCCGGCTCGTGCTTGGCGTACGCCTGCGGGAAGCCGCTGCGCTGCACCTTTTGTGCGGCCACGGTCAGCGGCAGCCGCGAATACCCCGGCACCCGTACGAGGTGGTCGTAGAACTTCCCGGCCGTGTAGACCGGGTCCCGGATCTGCCGCGCGGCACCCCAGCCCTGTGAGGGCCGCTGCTGGAAGAGGCCGATGGAGTCCCGGTCGCCGTAGCTGATGTTGCGCAGCCCCGACTCCTGCATGGCGGTGGCGAGCGCGATGGTGACCGCCCGTTCCGGCAGCCCGCGCGAGGAACCCACGGCCTCGATCGTGGCCGCGTTCACGGCCTGCTCCGGCTGCATCCGGTAAGCGGCCCCGTCCTTGCCCGCGGCCCTTACCGTGCAGCGGGGTGCGCCCTTTCCTCCGGTGGTGAAGTGCACGACGAGATACCCGGCCAGTGCCAACAGCACGGCGCAGGCTGCGCCAATGCGCAGGAGGCGGCCTCGACGAGGGGTGGGGGACGGCTGGGACACATGCCCACCGTACCGGCCCGGAACCGGCCGTGCCGGGACGGGCTATGGTCGCCGTATGGACCACCAGAAGCTCGATCTGTCCCTCGATGCCGCGGCCCTCACCGCCCAGCTCGTCGACTTCCCGTCCGAGAGCGGCGACGAGAAAGCCCTGGCCGACGCGGTCGAGGAGGCGCTGCGCGCGCTGCCGCACCTGACCGTCGACCGGGACGGTGACGCGGTCGTGGCCCGTACGCATCTGGGGCGCGCCGAGCGGGTCGTCCTCGCCGGGCACATCGACACCGTGCCGGTGGCCGACAACCTCCCGTCGAATCTCGACGGGGACGGTGTTCTGTGGGGCTGCGGCACCTCCGACATGAAGTCCGGGGTAGCCGTCCAGCTGCGCATCGCCGCCACCCTCCCGGAGCCGGACCGGGATCTCACCTTCGTCTTCTACGACCACGAGGAGGTCGCGGCCGAGCTGAACGGGCTGAAGCGGCTGGCCGAGAAGCACCCCGACTGGCTGGCAGGCGATTTCGCCGTGCTGCTCGAGCCCACCGACGCCAAGGTCGAGGGCGGCTGCCAGGGCACCCTGCGGGTACGCGTCGAGACCACCGGCCGGCGCGCCCACTCCGCGCGCAGCTGGCTCGGTGAGAACGCCATCCACAAGGCCGCGCCCGTCCTCGCCCGGCTCGCCTCGTACCAGCCGCGTCACGTGGACATCGACGGCCTCACCTACCGCGAGGGTCTCAACGCGGTGATGATCGAGGGCGGCCACGCCGGAAACGTGGTCCCCGACGCCTGCGCCGTGATCGTCAACTTCCGCTTCGCGCCGGACCGCGGCGAGGCCGAGGCCCTCGCGCACGTCCGTGAGGTCTTCGACGGCTTCGAGGTGGTGCTCACCGACTCCGCGCCGGGCGCGCTCCCCGGCCTCTCCCACCCCGCCGCGGCCGCCTTCGTCGAGGCGATCGGCACCGAGCCGGCGCCCAAGGACGCCTGGACCGATGTGGCCCGCTTCTCGGTGCTCGGCGTGCCCGCGGTCAACTACGGCCCCGGCGACCCGAAGCTCGCGCACACCCGCGAGGAGCATGTCGCGGTCGCCGCCGTCCTGGAGGCGGAGGAGAAGCTGACGGCCTGGCTGTCCCGCTGAGTTCCCCTGCCCTTTACCCCCGGGGGCCTACGCTGAACTGCAAAGACTCCTCCCTGCCCCACGGCGGGGAGGCCCCATGCGGAGGGAGCACACGGTGGACGACGCCGAAGGAGAGGGCACCCAGGGGACGCCGGACGGGAAGCGGATGGGGCCGGTCCTGCGCCGCCGCGGCCAGGTGGAGCCGAGCACGACCGACCAGCGTCTGCTGGACTCGCCGCAGGGTGCGACCGACTGGGTGCACACCGACCCGTGGCGGGTCATGCGCATCCAGTCCGAGTTCGTCGAGGGCTTCGGGACACTCGCCGAACTCGGGCCCGCGGTCAGCGTCTTCGGCTCGGCACGTACGCCCCCGGGCACGCCTGAGTACGAGACCGGGATGCGCATCGGGCGGGCCCTGGTGGACGCCGGCTTCGCGGTGATCACCGGCGGAGGGCCCGGCGCGATGGAGGCCGCCAACCGGGGCGCCTGCGAGGCGGGCGGGGTCTCTGTCGGCCTCGGGATCGAGCTGCCTTTCGAGCAGGGGCTCAACCGTTACGTCGACATCGGCGTCAACTTCCGCTATTTCTTCGTCCGCAAGACGATGTTCGTGAAGTACGCGCGCGGGTTCGTGGTGCTGCCGGGTGGCCTCGGGACGCTCGACGAACTGTTCGAGGCGCTGACCCTCGTCCAGACCCGGAAGGTGACCCGCTTCCCGATCGTGCTGTTCGGGACCGACTACTGGCAGGGCCTGATCGACTGGCTGCGCCACACGATCATCGCGCAGGGCAAGGCCGCGCCCAGGGACCTGGAGCTGTTCCACATCACCGACGATGTGGACGAGGCCATCGCCTTGGTGACCAAGGAGACCAGCACCCCCGCGAGCGGGCCCTGGCCGGTCACCGACCCCGACTGACCGGTCGCCGACCCCGACCGGCGTCCACCCGACTGGGCTTCCGGGAGCCGGACGGGCCCCATGGGCGAATCCCGCCCTAGGCGAGCCCCCGGCGGGCCACCGCGGGGGGCCGGTGACCCGCGATCGACGCCACCATGTCGAGCACCTGCCTGGTCTCGGCCACCTCGTGCACGCGGTAGACCTGCGCTCCGAGCCACGCCGAGACCGCGGTCGTCGCCAGCGTGCCGGTCAGCCGCTCCTTGACCGGCCGGTCCAGCGTCTCGCCGACGAAGTCCTTGTTCGACAGCGACACCAGCACCGGCCAGCCGGTGGCCGTCATCTCCCCCAGCCTGCGGGTCGCCTCCAGCGAGTGCCGGGTGTTCTTGCCGAAGTCGTGGCCCGGGTCGATCAGAATCGCGTCGCGCCGTACGCCCAGCTCGACGGCGCGCTCCGCCAGTCCGAGGGTGACGCGGAGGATGTCCGCCACCACGTCGTCGTACGTGATCCGGTGCGGGCGGGTACGCGGCTCGATGCCCCCCGCGTGCGTGCACACCAGGCCGACGCCGTGGCGGGCCGCGACCTCGGCGAGCTGCGGATCCACCCCGCCCCAGGCGTCGTTGAGCAGATCCGCGCCCGCCTCGCACACGGCTTCGGCGACCTCGTGCCGCCAGGTGTCGACGCTGATCACCACGTCCGGGTACCGCTTGCGGACCTCGGCCACGAACCCGACTGTCCGGCGGGCCTCCTCCTCGGAGGTCACCTCGTCGCCGGGACCGGCCTTGACCCCGCCGATGTCGATGATCGCGGCGCCCTCGGACACCGCCTGCTCGACGCGGGCGAGGGCGGGCTCGTCGCGGAACGTCGAACCCCCGTCGTAGAACGAGTCCGGGGTCCGGTTCACAATCGCCATGATCACCGGCTCGTGTTCACCGAACTCGCGCGTCCCCAGCCGCAGCACCACGCGTAAACCTCCCTCGGGCCGCCCGGCGGACGGCAGAGCCGCCTCCCGCGTCCGTGGGGGCAGCCGAGATCGAAAACGGCCCGGCCGACCGGCGCGGCGGGCCCGCGAGAGACCTTAACGCCTGCCCGGCGGGGGTGGCGGGTCGGTTGCCGGGGCGGCGTCCGGTCACCGCGAGCATTGCGGATCTGCCCGGCCATGTGCCCTCGGCGCCCGCTGCGCGGGAGCGGTCCGGGGGGTGTCGCGGCGCACGCGCCGTCCGGGGGCGACCCCCTTCCCGCGGGCCGGGCCGGAGACCGGGAGACGGGGGAGGGGCTCGGTGCGCGGCGGCGCGTGGCACGATCGTGGTCTACAGGTTCGGTACGGCCCCGGGAGATCACCGTGTTCTGGTTCCTGCTCGTCGCGCTGGTCGTGGTGGTCGCCGCGGTCACGCTCGTCGTGGTCGGCGGCGACGACGGCGTCGCGCTGCCGGAGGCGCAGCCGGACCGGCTCCACGACCCGCTGCCCGCGGACCGGCCGGTCGCCCGCGCCGACCTGGAGACGCTCCGGCTGCCGATGACCGTGCGCGGCTACCGCATGACGGACGTGGACGACGTACTCGGCCGGCTCGGCGCGGAGCTCGCGGAGCGCGACGCCCGGATCGCCGAGCTGGAGTCGGCGCTCGCCGGCGCCCAGGCCTCCGCGATGGGCGGAACATCGCTGCTCGAGGAGCACGGCGCGGACGCCCCCTACGACGAGCAGCGGTACGGGGAGCGGCCGTACGACGAGCAGCCGCACGAGGAGGGCCGGCCGTACGAGGAGGGCCCGCCGTACGACGAACCGTCGCGCGACGGGCGGCCGGGCGACTCGGGGTCCCGGTCGTGAGTTCGCCGACGGGGTCCGTGCCCGGCCCCGACGGCCGGCTGCGCTGTCCTTGGGGCCTCTCCGCCGAGGATTACGTCGCGTACCACGACACGGAGTGGGGACGCCCGCTGCACGGCGATGACGCCCTCTTCGAACGGTTGTGCCTCGAGGCCTTTCAGTCGGGCCTGTCCTGGCTGACGATCCTGCGCCGCCGCGAGGGCTTCCGCGCCGCCTTCAAGGGCTTCTCCATCCCCGCTGTCGCAGGTTTCACCGAGACCGACGTGACGCGGCTGCTCGCCGACACCGGGATCATCCGCAACCGCGCGAAGATCGAGGCGTCCATCTCCAACGCACAGGTGGCCGCCGAGCTGGCGGAGGGTGAGCTGGACGCTCTCATCTGGTCCTACGCGCCCGACGCGGCCACGCGCCGGGCACCCCGGACGATCGCCGACGTACCCGCGATCACGGACGAGTCGACCGCACTGTCGAAGGACCTCAAGAAGCGTGGATTCCGTTTCGTCGGCCCGACCACGGCGTACGCCCTGATGCAGGCCTGCGGTCTGGTCGACGACCACCTGGCCGACTGCGTCGCGCGGGGAGCCACCGCGGCACCGGAAGGCTAGAGCGCCGGGCACATCCAGCCGCCCGGCA